>NZ_JACAPT010000045.1:0-60091 GCF_013385565.1 Pseudomonas sp. E6002
GCAGTCAGGGGTTTTGTTTTGGGCGGTCGGAAAACGGGGAGAGAGCTGTTGGCCGTAAAAAAGATCCAGCCTGGTTAAAAGCCTTGCTCCCTGATCAACTCAATCAGTGCCCTTAACCCGGCCGGCACATGGCGCCTACCTGGGTAATAGAGGCGCAAGCAGTCAAAAGACGGCGTCCATTCCTCCAGTACGCGCACTAACGTCCCGTTCGCTAAATCGGCAGCGGCATTCCATTCCGTAAGATAGGTCAAGCCTAGTCCCGCCCTGGCAGCCTCAAGCATCAGAGTCGGATTATCCAGGGTCAAAACCCCTTGCACCTCGACAGCAAGCGCTTCGCCATGTCGCTCAAACTCCCAGTGATAGATCGCACCGCTGGGCATCCGGCTGCGAATACACTGATGGGCCCGCAGATCCATGGGACTGACGGGAACTGGGTTGAGAGCAAAATAGTCCGGGCTGCCCAATACCGAAAAACGTTGGGCCGGACTGATATCGACTGCGATCATGTCTTGAGGAACCGTATCCCCGAGCCGAATCCCCGCATCAAACCCCTGCGCGACGATATCCACCAGCCGCCCCTCAGTGACGATATCCAATTTCATCCGTGGATAACGTCGCAGATACTCCAGCAGCAACGGCATCACCTGCTTTGCCGCCCCCGCCGAGGTATTCAGGCGCAAGGTACCGCTGGGTTCCGCGCTGCGATTTCCTGCCTGTTCGAAGGCCGTGCGAATGCTCAACAGTGCAGGGGTAATGGTTTCGACAAACTCCGCGCCCACTTCAGATAACGACACGCTGCGCGTGGTGCGATTGAACAGCCTCACCCCCATCCGCGCTTCAAGCCCCGCTATAGAGTGGCTCAACGCCGATGTCGACACATTCAACTCGGTCGCCGCTGCACGAAAACTGCGATGCCGAGCCACTGCCAGCACCGCTTCCAACTCATTCAGCCCGGATGTATTCATTGTCCTGAAACGCTCATCAACTCATGCCGATTTGTACGGCTTATCAGCTTAATCATAGTGACTTACCGTAGGACGCACTAGCTCAGCGTCCCGGAGGACCTATGCAATACATCAACCAGATTTACATCAACGGCGCCTTTGTGACGCCCCATGGCGAAGAGCTTTTTGACCTGTTCAACCCTGCAACAGGCCAGCGTATCGGCCAGGTTCGATTGGCAAATGAACAAGACGCCCTGGATGCCATCGCTGCCGCCAAGCGAGCTTTTACCGAGTTCTCCCATAGCTCTAAAGATGTGCGCATCGACTATCTCAAACGCCTTCACGCCGCAGTTGAATCCATTGAGGACGCACTTACCGACGCGATTATCGAGGAGTACGGCGCCCCATTATCCCGTGCGCGGTGGATGGCCAGGCATGCAGCTAGCGTCCTGCAAGATGCCGCTTCAGTACTGGAGAACTACAACTTCTCCCGACGCATTGGCATCGCCGAGGTGGTCATGCAGCCGCTGGGTGTGGCCGGCTTGATCACACCCTGGAACAGCAACGCCGGTTTTATCTGCGGCAAGCTCGCTGCAGCGTTGGCCGCCGGCTGTACCGCCGTGATCAAACCCAGTGAAATGAGCGCAATCCAGACCTCGCTAGTCACCCGCGCCCTGCATGACGCAGGCTTGCCTCCTGGTGTATTCAACATCGTCACTGGCCGTGGCGAAACCGTAGGCGCCGTGTTGAGCGCCCATCCCGACATCGCAAAAGTGTCCTTCACCGGTTCAACCGCTGTCGGCAAAACAATCCTGCGGACCGGCGCCGAGACCCTGAAGCGCGTGACCCTAGAGCTGGGCGGCAAATCACCGGTGCTGATTCTCGATGATGCGGACCTCAAGACGGCCGTGCCCATGGCCCTTCAGGCCGGTTTCATGAACAGCGGCCAGGCCTGTATCGCCGGCACTCGAATCCTGGTACCCGAAAGTCGTTTGGAAGAAATCGAAGCGCTGATGATCGACGAGGTGGGCAACGTGCAAGCCGGCGACCCTCGTGACCCAGCCACTGCGGTCGGCCCCATGGTCAGCCAAAAACAGTGGGAGCGCGTACAGCGCTACATTCAGATCGGGATCGAGGAGGGCGCCCACCTATTGGCAGGAGGTCGCGGTTTGCCTGAGGGCATCAAAGCCGGGTGGTTCGTAAAACCAACCGTATTCAGCCGGGTGACCAACCAAATGGCCATCGCCCGCGAGGAGATTTTCGGCCCAGTGCTCTCGATCATTACCTACGCAACCGAGGAAGAGGCCCTGACCATCGCCAACGACACACCCTACGGCCTCCAGGCATACATCCTGTCTTCAAATCCCGAACGCGCCCGCAGGCTGGCCAGCCGTATAGACGCTGGCCGAGTGCTGATCAATACCCTGGCCCATGAACCTCTAGCGCCGTTTGGTGGCTTCAAGCAATCGGGTATCGGCCGCGAGTACGGCACATTCGGCCTCGAAGCCTTCCTGGAGCCCAAGTCGATCCTGAGCTGATCGTCAGCATAAAAACGCATGAATAAGGTCAACGGCTCAAACCAAAGTGCATGAACAGGCTCCATTAGCACACCGTTCAGGGAAATCGATGCAAAGTGTTTCTGCATTTTTGGTATGGTGCAGCACATTTTCACAAGGACTGATTTTTCCTCCGCAGGAAGCGGCGTCGACCTTATTCAACGAGATGCTGTAGAAATGCCTGAACCAATACCGATCAAGGATCACGAAAAAGAAAACCGCCTGGTCAACAAGCGGCTGCTGGCCTGCGCGCTGCTGGTAATCGGCATTACCTGCGCCCTGGTAGGTCGGATGTACTTCCTGCAGGTGGTGCAGTACGACTACCACTCCACCATTTCCGAAAACAATCGCGTCCACGTCCTGCCGATCACACCGACCCGCGGCCTGATCTATGACCGCAACGGCGTAGTACTTGCCGACAACCGTCCCAGCTACAACCTGACCATCACCCGCGAGCGCACCACCGATCTCAAAGGAGAGCTGGACGCTATCGTCAGCCTCCTGCATTTGCCCGCCGAGGATCGCGGCGTATTTGATAAGGCGCTCAAGCAAGCCCGTCATCCCTTCGTGCCCGTCACCCTGTTCTACGAGCTGACCGAAGAGCAGATCGCCGTGCTGGCCGTCAACGAATTCCGCCTGCCGGGCGTGGATGTCGAGCCGCAATTCGTCCGCCATTATCCGCTGGGTGCGCACTTTGCCCACTCCATTGGCTACGTAGGCCGGATCAACGAAAAAGAATCCAAAGCCCTCGACTCAGTGGAGTACCGGGGCACCCAGTCCATTGGTAAAACCGGGATCGAGCGTTTCTACGAGTCCGAGTTGCATGGCCACGTCGGCTATGAAGAAGTTGAAACCAACGCCCAGGGCCGCGTCCTGCGGGTGCTCAAGCACACCGACCCGATCCCCGGCAAAAACATCGTGCTGAGCCTGGACGTCAAACTCCAGGAAGCCGCCGAAGAAGCCCTCGGCGACCGCCGTGGTTCGGTGGTTGCTCTCGACCCGGCAACCGGCGAAGTGCTGGCGATGGTCAGCAAGCCAAGTTTCGACCCGAACCTGTTTGTCACCGGCATCAGCTTCAAGGAATACGCCGCGCTGCACGACTCCCTCGACCGTCCGCTGTTCAACCGCGTGCTGCGCGGGCTCTACGCGCCGGGTTCGACGATCAAGCCGGAAGTCGCCATCGCTGGCCTCGACAGCGGCGTGGTTACCGCCCAGACCCGGGTGTTCGACCCGGGCTATTACCAACTCCCGGATTTCGACCACAAATACCGCAACTGGAACCACAGCGGCGATGGTTGGGTGGACATGGACGCAGCGATCATGCGCTCCAACGACACCTACTTCTACGACCTGGCCCACAAGCTGGGTATCGACCGCCTGCACGACTACCTGGCCGAGTTCGGCCTTGGCCAGAAAGTCTCCCTCGACATGTTCGAAGAGTCAGCCGGCCTGATGCCGTCCCAAGCCTGGAAGCGCGCTACCCGGCGCCAGCCTTGGTTCCCGGGTGAAACCGTGATCCTCGGCATCGGCCAGGGTTACATGCAGGTCACCCCGTTGCAGCTGGCCCAGGCCACTGCGCTGATCGCCAACAAGGGCGTGTGGAACCGACCGCACCTGGCCAAGACCATCAATGGCGTGCCGCCGGTGGATGAAAACCCGATGCCCAACGTGGTGCTCAAAGACCCACGCGACTGGGAGCAGGTCAACCACGGCATGCAATTGGTAATGCACGATCCACGCGGTATCGCCCGGGCGGCTGCAGCCGGTGCGCAGTACCGGATTGCTGGCAAGTCTGGTACTGCGCAGGTAGTGGCGATCAAGCAGGGCGAGCGTTACAACCGTCTCAAGACCCTGGAGCGCAACCGCGACAACGCCTTGTTCGTCGGCTTTGCCCCGGCGGAGCACCCGCGGATCGTGATTTCGGTGATGATCGAAAACGGCGAGGCTGGTGGCCGAGTGGCGGGGCCGGTGGTGCGCCAGATCATGGACGCCTGGCTGCTCGATCAGGAAGGCCACTTGAAGCCGCAATACGCGACCCCTGCCAAGGCGCCGGGTGATCCCCACGTCTAAAGCCACAAATACACACAGGTGATTGCCCTTACTCCTACATTCGTCTAAATTGCGATTCGTTCTCATTAGCGCTAATCGCCATCATGCCCGAATCGATCCGCCACGCTCACCAGCCTGTTGCCACGCTTTACGGTGCCCATCACCGCTGGCTGGTGGGTTGGTTGCGTGCGCGGCTGGGGTGTTCGCATCAGGCGGCTGACCTGGCACAGGACACCTTCATTCGCCTGCTATTGGCCGACCGGGCCAAACCTCTGGCCGCCGACCTGAAGGAGCCGCGGCACTTCCTGGTGACCATCGCCAGGCGCGTGATGATTGACAGCTACCGTCGCAAGGCCCTTGAGCAGGCTTATCTCCAGGCTTTGGCCGAACAGCCCTTGGCCTACGCCCTGTCACCTGAAGAGCGCCTGCTGATCATCGAAACCCTGCAGCGCCTCGATGCGATGCTCGACGGTCTCGGGCGCAAGGTGAAACGCGCGTTCCTGCTCTCGCAGTTGCAGGGCATGCCTTACAAGGAAATCGCTGAGCAGCTACAGGTCTCGGTCAGCTCGGTGACCAAATACATCGCCAAGGCCACCGAGCATTGCCTGCTTGAAGCGCTGGACCAATGACCCTTGACCCGCAACGCCAGGCGCTGAGTGCCGCAGCCCAATGGGTTGCACGCCTGGCGGAGGTGCCCGGTGATCGCCAGCTTCAGCAGGACTGGAACACGTGGCGCGAAGAATCCCCGTTGAACCAGTGGGCCTGGCAGCGTGTGGAGATGCTCCAGGGCCAACTCCAGTGCCTGCCGGGATCCCTGGCCGTCAATGTGCTGGACAAGGCCGCCGATCATTCCCGGCACCTGGGGCGACGCGGCTTGCTCAAGGGCCTGGTGATCGGTGCCGGGGTGAGCGCCATGGGCTGGACCGGCTATCGCCAGGCACCGATATGGATGGCCGATCAGCGCACCACCACCGGCGAACGTCACACTGTCACCCTCGAGGATGGCACCCGGCTGTCGCTCAATACGGCCAGCGCCGTAGATGTGCGCTACGGCCCGGACCAGCGGCTGCTGATCCTGCGCGCCGGTGAGATCCTGATCGAGACCGCCAAGGATGCACGCCCTTTCATGGTACGCAGCGCCCACGGCGAGATGCGCGCGCTGGGCACACGTTTCACCGTGCGCCAGTTCGACGGCTACACCGCCATGAGCGTCCTGCAACACGCCGTGGCCGTGCGCCCGGGTGATGAGCTGGCAGAGACGGTGATCACCACCGGCAACGCCGTGACCTTCGATACCAGCCGCCTGCTGACGCTGCGCGCCATTGAGCCCGGCGAGGGCGAATGGGCGGCGGGGCGCCTGGTGGTGGACAACTGGCGGCTGGATCGCCTGCTCGAAGAGTTGCAGCGCTATCGGCCAGGTTACCTGGGGTGTGCTGCCGAGGTCGGCCACCTGCGGGTCTCCGGCGCCTATTCCCTGGATGATCTGGACCTGACCCTCACCGCACTGACCCGTGCGCTACCGGTACGGCGCATCTCCCGCACCGATTACTGGACCCAAATTGTCGCCCGCGGATAAAAACGCAAAATATTTATCCGCCGCCGTTGTCGATTTGCCGCGCCTCGCTCGACTCCTCCTGCAATACCTCTTCATTTCTTTCGGTCACCAGGAGTCAGTAATGCGCGCAGGGCAAACTTCAGTCGCCAATCCACCGCTTCGATCATTTCGCAAAAAGCCCCTGCAGGTGGCGTTGTTCGGCGTGTCGTTGATGGTGCAATACAGCCTTCTGGGCCCGTTGCTGTCCCCAGGCTCCAGCGCTGTGGCGGCCAGCCCGCAAAAGACCTTCAGCATCGCGCCCGGCCCGTTGGGGTCGGTACTGAGCCGCTTTGCCAGTGACGCCGGCGTCGTCTTGTCTTTTGACTCGGGCCTGACCGCGGGCAAGCAGAGCCAGGGCCTCACCGGCACCTACAGTGTCGAGCAGGGTTTCGCGCGTTTGTTGGCGGGCAGCGCCCTGAGCGTGGCGGCCAATGGTGATGGCAGCTACGGCCTGATCCCGCAATCCAGCGGCGCCTTGACCCTGGGCGCCACCAGCATCAATGCCGAAGGGCTGAGCCTGACCACCGAAAACACCGGCTCCTACACCACCGGCGCCACCAGTACCGCGACCAAGCTACCGTTGTCGCTGCGGGAAACGCCGCAATCGGTCAGCGTCGTCACCCGCCAGTTGATGGACGACCAACACCTGTCGACCCTCAACGAAGTGCTGGCCTTCACCCCCGGCATCAGCAGCAACCACCGCGACAGCGAGCGTTACTCGTTCTATTCCCGGGGCTTTGAAATCCAGAATTTCCAGTACGACGGTATTCCGTCGCAGGTGGCCAACGAGTCCCAGCAATACACCGGCGCGATCTCCGACATGGCGATCTACGACCGCGTCGAAGTGGTGCGCGGCGCCACCGGGCTGATGAGCGGCGCCGGCACTCCATCGGCCACCATCAACCTGGTGCGCAAGCGCCCGACCAAGGACTTCCAGGCCTACGTTTCCGGCGAAGCCGGGGCGTGGGACCGTTACCGTTCCGAAGTCGATGTGTCCGGCCCGTTGACCGAAACCGGCAACATGCGCGGACGTTTCGTCGCGGCTTATCAAAAACAGAATTCGTTCATCGACTGGTATAAGCAGGACAAGCGCGTGATGTATGGCGCCCTGGATATCGACCTGAACGAAAACACCACGCTGCGCACCAGCCTCGACTACCAGAACAACGACGCCAATGGCAGCACCTACGGCCATATTCCGCTGTTCTACAACAATGGCACCCAGACCCACTTCTCCCGCTCCTTCAACCCGGCCTCGCGCTCCAGCTACATGGACAACACCAGCTACACCTTCACGACGATGCTCGATCACAAGCTGGATGACGACTGGAGCCTCAAGACTGCCTACAGCCATCAGTATTCCTACCGCAAAGGACAGGGCGCGTCGGCCAGTGGCGGCTACCCGGACCCCGTGACAGGGCAGGGCGCGGGTGCCTTCATCTATCGCCTGGACAGCTATCAGACCCAGGACACCGTCGATGTGTATGCCACCGGCCCGTTCCAGCTGGGCGGGCGTGAGCATGAACTGGTGATGGGCGCCAGCAGTTCGCGCACGCACCTGAACTTCCCCGACTACAGCAGCGGTTCGGCCGATAACGACTACGGTCAGGTGGACAACATCTTCACCTGGGATGGCCGGCAGTACAGTCGCCGTTCGTACACCGAAGTCGGTGGCACCGTCACCACTTTGCAACAGACCGGCGTCTACGCCGCCCTGCGCTTGAAACCGATTGATCCGCTGACGATCATCCTGGGGACGCGGGTCAGTTGGTGGAACCAGGAGAACGCCGACCGGGACTACGCAGCAGGCACGAAAACCATCGATAAAACCAGGAAGACCGGCGTGGTCACGCCCTACGCCGGCGTCATCTATGACCTCAACGATACCTACTCGGTCTACGCCAGCTACACCAACATCTTCCTGCCGCAGACTTTCTACAAGACGTCTTCAAAGGGCTCCCTGGCGCCGCAGCAGGGCGACAACTACGAAATCGGTCTCAAGGGCGAATTCTTCAATGGCGCGCTGAACGCCAGCATTGCCCTGTTCGACATCGAGCAGAAGAATACTCCCGAGCAATCCGGCACCGACTCTTCAGGCGCAGCCGTCTACAAGGCCATCGCCGGCACCAGCACTCGTGGCGTCGAAACCGAAATCTCCGGTGAAGTGGCCGAAGGCTGGAACGTATTCGGCGGCTACACCTACCGCGAATCCCACGACAAGGACGGCGCACGCGTGCAGGCCAACCAGCCGATCAACCTGTTCAAACTCGGCACCTCATACCGCCTGCCCGGCAACCTCGACCGCCTGACCATCGGCGCCAACGTCACCTGGCAAAGCGAGATCTATGCGTCCTCCCAAATCAACTACGAAGGCCCGTACTACAAGGCCAAGCAGGACCCGTACGGTGTGGTCGGCCTGCTCGCCAGCTACCAGGTTGATGAACACCTGTCGGTGGGCCTGAACGTCAACAACCTGTTCGACCAGAAGTACTACGACGGCCTGGGCACGTTCAACTCCGGCTCCTACGGCGAACCGCGCAACGCGATGGTCAACGCCAAGTGGCAATTCTGACTCGCTGAAACCGGGAATGCGCAACCCCAGGGTTGCGCATTGGTCGATGTCGCCTACTGTCAATACAGGAGGTGTCTCATGCACGAATCAAATGAAATCAAACGTAAAGTCCTGCTCAACGCTCCACGCCAACGGGTCTGGGAAGCACTGACCGACGCCGAGCAATTCGGCAGCTGGTTTGGCATCGCCCTCAAGGGCAAACAGTTTGCCCAGGGCCGGGCCATTGAAGCCCCGATCACCTATCCCGGTTACGAGCACGTGGTGTGGAAGGCAAGGATCGAGCGGCTTGAACCACAGACACGGTTCTCTTTCAGCTGGCATCCCTACGCCGTAGACAAGGATGTGGATTACGACGCGGAAACCCCAACGCTGGTGGAGTTCACCCTCGAGGATCACGCCGAAGGCATCTTGTTGCGGGTGGTGGAGTCAGGTTTTGACGGGATCCCGGACGTTCGCCGCCAGAAGGCCTACAAGAAGAACTCCCGAGGCTGGGATGATCAGATGAACAACATCGAAGACTATCTGGCGAAATTCCATCAGCCGTGAGCTGATGGGGCGCCGCATTCATCACCCTTCGTGGGCGGTGCTGATTTCCAGGGTATCGGTGTAGGTCACCAACACGCTTTGGCCGACCTTGAGGTCTTTGAGGCCGGCGCGAATTTCCGGTTTCTCCACGGTCAGCACTTTGCTCTGGCCCGCCGGGTTTTCCAGGGTTACCTGGTTTTTCGCCAGGTCAATGTGGGTGATCTTCAACTGCACCTGTACCTGGCGGAAGGCCGCACCGCCCGGGTTCGGGTTATCCGCGGTGGCGCGCAATACGCCAGTCTTCTCGGTGGCGTCCGGTGCGCTCTTGTCGATGTCGGTGTCCAGCACGGCGGCTACCGAATGGGTCACCAGCACCTTGACCTGATCACCTACCTTGAGATTGCCCAGGTCCTTGGCCTGGTCGCTGAGCTGCACGTGCACCTTGCGGCCTTCGGCACCTTCGAGCACCACCTGATGGTTGGCGGCATCCACCTCCAGCACCTTGGTGGTCACCTCATCGGCTTCCAGCGACTTGGACAGCGGGATATCGGCAGCATGTGCCGTCAGGGCACCAGCAGACAGCAGGGTTGCCAGGGCAATTGCCTGGCGAAGAGGGCGCAATACATTCATGAGTGGACTTCCATGTGAGAGGAGCCTTGAGTCTAGTGGCGCGCTCGCGATTCGCAAATTCGCCACTGAGACGGAACGGCTACTTGATCACCACCGGATTCACCGGTGCGCCACTGCCCCCGACAATCTTCAGCGGGGCGGCGGTGTAGAGGAATTTCCACTGGCCGTCGTCCGCACAATCGGCGGCCAGTTCCTCCAGCAACACGATTTCGGTGAAGGCGATCCCCAGGTTGCGCATCAGCGCGCAATGCAGCGGAATCTGCACCCCGGACACCGGGTCGGTGATCACTTCGTTGGCGATGGTGTCGGTCACCAGGTTGGGGATTTCCATCTCGTGGAACCACTCCACCAGCTCCCGGCTGTAGGTCAGCCCCGGCTCCATCAGGTCCTTGAAGAACTCGGTCTTGCCCAGCTCATAAAACGCCCCCATGGACCCGGTGCGGATGATCAGGATGTCACGTTTTTCAATGGTCACGCCCTGGGCTTTGGCGGCGTCGAGCAGGTCCAGGTGGTTGAAGGTTTCGCCCCGGCCCAGGCACTTCTTGCCGCGATGGCGGGCCATGTCGATCAGCACCGCACGGCCCACCACGCCGCGTTCGGCAATCGCCAGCACGCTGGCCTTGGCCATGCCGCCAACGGTGGTCTGGGCGTCGTAGCCGTTCCACAGTTGATTGTCGTACCAGGCGTGGCCGAGGGCGTCGTACTGGGTCGAGCCTTGCAGCTGCATGAAGATCACGTCATCGGAATACGCCGCACCACCGGTCATGTGCGGCTGTTTGCCGAAGTGGTAATGGCTGTGGTCGAGGGTGTTGAAGCGCATCGACGGGTTGCGCGCCGGCCACATCGGGTCGCCGTCGGGGTGGCCGATCTGCACTTGCAGGGTAAAGGTCTTGCCCTGGCGCACCGAGGCCACGCCCCGCAGTACTTCGGCTTCAGTCAGGTAATTGAGGGCGCCGACTTCGTCGTCCGGGCCCCATTTACCCCAGTTCTTTGGCAGGCCTTCAAGCAATTCGCGGGTGTTCGGCTCGTTCTTATTATGAAGATCACACATAGCAATTCCGGTCCCTGTGAGAGTGAGTTACACGCAGCGCCCGCCATCGACTTCAAGGCAAGTGCCGGTGATGAACGCCGCTTCGTCCGACGCCAGGTACAGGCAGGCGTTGGCCACATCTTGCGGGGTGGAAAAGCGCCCCAGGGGAATGGTCGCCATGAATTTCTGGCGGTTTTCCGGGGTGTCCGGCACGCCCATGAATTCGCTGAGCAACGCCGTGGCACCCACTACCGGGTTCACGCAGTTGACGCGGATATTGTCCGGCCCCAGCTCCGCCGCCATGGTCTTGCTCATGACCACCACTGCGCCCTTGCTGCCGTTATACCAGACCAGTCCCGGACGCGGGCGGATCGCCGCCGTCGAGGCAATATTGACGAACACGCCGCCGCCCTGGCCGCGAAAATGCGGCACAAAATGCTTGGCGCTCAAGAAGATGCTTTTGACGTTGACCGCAAACACCCGGTCGAACTCGGCTTCGTCGACTTCCAGCATCGGCCGGTTGCGGTGGGTGGTACCGGCGTTGTTGATGACGATATCCAGGCCGCCGAACTGCTCCAAAGTGCCACGCAGCAGGGCGCCCATGCTTTCATCGTTGGCCACGTTGACCTCGATGAAATGCGCATGGCCGCCGCTTTCGGCGATTTCATTGACCACCCGCTGACCGCCAACGGCGTTCATGTCGGCGACGATGACCTTGGCGCCCTGGCGCGCGAAAGTCTTGGCGATGCCCTCGCCAAACCCCGAACCGGCGCCGGTGACGATCGCGACTTTATTGGCTAAACGCATGGTGTGTTCTCCGTTCTTGTTGTTGTGAGGAATCAACCGTGTTTGATCGCAATGGTCTTCAAGGTGGTAAAGCCCAGCAGCGCCTCGAAGCCTTTTTCCCGTCCATACCCGCTGGCCTTCACGCCGCCGAATGGCAATTCAACTCCGCCACCGGCGCCATAGTTATTGATGAACACCTGGCCACAACGCAGGGTGCGCGCCAGGCGCATTTGCCGTGCGCCATCGCGGGTCCACACGCCGGCCACCAGGCCGAACTCGGTGCCGTTGGCCAGGCGAATCGCTTCGGCTTCATCATCGAAGGGCATCACGGCCAGCACCGGGCCGAACACTTCCTGTTGCGCCAGGCGACTGTCAGGCGGCACATCGCGAAACAGCACCGCCTCCTGGAAATACCCGCCGCTGCCGGCCTCGGCAACCACCGTTCCGCGCGCGGCGACGGTGATCCCTTCCTGTTCGGCTTGACGAATAAACTCGCGCACCAGGCGCAGCTGCTTCTGATTGATCAGCGGGCCCATGTCCAGGTCCAGCGCCGAAGGCCCGGCGCGCAGTTCGCTGAAACGTTGGCTGAGGCGTGCGAGCAGGGTTTCGTAAATGCTGCGTTCCACCAGCAAACGGCTGCCGGCGGAGCAGGTTTGCCCGCAGTTCTGAATGATGGCGTTGACCAGCACCGGCAACGCTTCATCCAGGTCGGCATCGGCGAACACCAGTTGCGGCGACTTGCCGCCCAACTCCAGGGTGACCGGGCAGTGGCGTTCGGCAGCGGCTTTCGACACGGCAGTACCGGTGGCGGTGGAGCCGGTGAACGAAATGTGATCGATGCCCGGGTGTGCACACAACGCCGCGCCGGCTTCGTAGCCGTAACCGGTGACTACGTTGATCGCGCCGGCTGGAAAACCAACCTCGGCAGCGATTTCCGCCAGGCGCAGCAACGACAGGCTGGCATCTTCCGCCGGCTTGACCACGCACGCATTGCCCGCCGCCAACGAGGCGCCGACGCTGCGCCCGAAAATCTGCATCGGGTAATTCCACGGGATGATATGCCCGGTCACCCCGTGGGGTTCGCGCACCGTCAACACCGTGTAGCCGGCCTGGTACGGCAGGGTTTCGCCGTGCAGTTTGTCGGCGGCACCCGCGTAGTATTCGAAATAGCGGGCAAGGGCGGTGGCATCGGCGCGGGCGACTTTCAGCGCCTTGCCGGTGTCCCGCGACTCGATCTGCGCCAGCTCTTCATGATGTTCCAGCACCGCCACGCCGAGCTTGGCCAGCAAACGGCTGCGCTCCACGGCAGACAACCGGCCCCACGGGCCGTCGAAGGTTTCGCCGAGTGCCAGGCGCGCCGCGCTGATCGCCGCCTCGATATCGGCGGCCGTGCCACGGGCGATGCTCGAATAGGTGTCGCCGGTGCTGGGGTCGATCACCGGAATGTCTTCCAGCGAGGTCGACGCCAGCCATTGGTTGGCGATGTAATGTGCGTTGGTCATGTTTAGCTCCTGTTCCCTGCGACGCATTCGGCGATGGCGCGACCCACTTCGACAGTGCTGGCGCTGCCGCCCATTTCCCGGGTGCGCGGGCCTTCGGCAAGCACCGTTTCGATGGCGGACACGATGGCTGCCGCCGCTTCCTGGTAAAGCGGATCACCGTCGCCCAGGTGCTCGATCATCAGCGCGGCCGACCAGATCTGCCCGATGGGATTGGCGACACCGAGCCCGGCAATATCCGGCGCGGAACCGTGCACCGGCTCGAACAGCGACGGGTAGCGCCGCTCGGGATTGAGGTTGGCCGACGGCGCAATGCCGATGGTGCCGGTGCACGCCGGGCCGAGGTCGGAAAGGATGTCGCCGAAGAGGTTGGAGGCCACCACCACATCGAACCAGTCGGGATGCTGCACGAAGTGCGCGCACAGAATGTCGATGTGGAACTTGGCGGTCTTCACGTCCGGGTAGCGCCGGGCAACTTCGTTAACCCGCTCGTCCCAGAACGGCATGGTGATCGAGATACCATTGGATTTGGTCGCCGCCACCAGGTTTTTCCGCGGGCGCTGTTGCGCCAGTTTGAAGGCGTAGTCCACCACGCGGTCCACGCCTTCGCGGGAGAAGATCGACTCCTGCACCGCGATTTCCCGCGCCGTGCCTTCCCACATGCGGCCGCCAACGCTGGAGTATTCGCCCTCGGTATTTTCCCGCACCACGATAAAGTCGATGTCCCCCGGCACGCGGCCGGCCAGCGGGCAGGGCACGCCGGGCATCAGGCGCACCGGGCGGATATTCACGTATTGATCGAACTGGCGGCGGATCTTCAGCAGCGACTCCCACACCGCAGTGTGGTCGGCAATGATGTCGGGCGCACCCACCGCGCCGAAGAAGATCGCGTCATGGCTGCCGATCTGTTCGGCCCAGTCGTCGGGCATCATCGTGCCGTGGGCCAGGTAGTGTTCGCTGCACCAGGCAAAGTGGTCGAAGTGAAAGTGAATACCGAAGCGCCGGCTGACAGCGTCCAGTACCCGCAGGCCTTCGGGCACCACTTCGCGGCCGATGCCGTCGCCGGGAATCACGGCGATGCGGTGGGTGGGGCGGGTGTGGGATTGGGACACGCCGTGTCTCCTGTCTTGTTTTTATAGGAAGGTCTGGCGGGGGCATTCTTGGCACAGCTGTGACAACAGGGGAATTGCTAATTGTGGAATCGGCCTTCGCAAAATTCGAAGGCCAAAGGTTTACGCAGGGTTGGCGCTCAGGTAGTCGAACAGTGCCAGGCTCGTCAGTGACGGCTGTTCCTTGCGCATGCACAGGTACATCTGCCGGTCGGCCCAGCTGTCGTCGATTTCGATAAAGCGCAAGGCCATCTCCTTGCGGAAGATCTGCACCGCGCCCTGTGGCAACACGCCCACACCCTGGCCGGCGGCGATCAAGCGGCACACTGCTTCGAAACTGCGCACCTGCATCCGCAACCGCAACGGCATGCCAATCGCAGCGGCGGCTTCGGTAATCAGCGGCGTGATGGCGGCGTTGTCCTCCAGCCCGACGAAGTCATAGCCGAGCAAATCCTCGAAGCGCGCATGGCGCATTTTCAACGGATGATCATGGGGCACGATCAGGCACAGGCGGTCCTGGCAGTAGGGCTCGAACCGCAGCTCTTCGCTGGGGCGGGTGGTGACGATACCGACATCCGCCACGCCCTCGCGCACGGCCTGGAGGATCTCCCGGCTGCGCTCCTCGCGAATATCCAGGCGGATGCCCGGGTGCAAGGTGTTCCACTGGGTCAGTTGGCGCGGCAGTTCCTGGCTCATCGCCGAACTGTTGGCGTACAGGCAAACCCGGCCGGTGGCGCCCTTGGCGTAATCGGCGAGATCGGCGTGCATGCCGTCCACGGCCCGCAGGATCGATTGTGCATGCTGGGCCAATACTTCCCCGGCTGCCGTCGGTGAAACGCCGGTGGAGGTGCGGGTCAGCAGGGCGACCTTGAAGTGCTGCTCCAGCAGCGACAGGCGTCGGCTGGCGGCAGAGAGGGAGAGATGGGATTGCTCGGCCGCCCGGGACAGGTTGCCCAGCTTGACCGCCTTGAGGAACAGCTCGATGGAAGTGAGGTCGGGGGACATGCCGGGGTCCTTGTGCGCAGTGGTTGGGAAACTACGCAGTTGGCGTTCGGCTGTCCAATGTCCGGCAAACAACCCGGGTGCAGGCAGATCTGCTTTCTGTGGGAGCTGGCTTGCCTGCGATAGCATCACCGAGGTGCATCTGACACACCGAGGTGCCCGCATCGCAGGCAAGCCAGCGCCCACATTGACAGGGGTTAGAAGTCGATACTGGCCGACAGCTTGGCCACGCGCGGGTCACCTTGGGTCAGGTATCCGCCGAGTGCCGATTCCCAGTACTTGGTATTGGCGACGTTCTCCACAGTGGCGCCGAGGGTGACGTCTCGCTGGTCCACCTTGAAGGTGTAGCGGGCGCCCACGTCGAAGCGGTTCCAGGCGGGCAGGCTGAGGTTGTTGGCCGCGTCGGCATATTGGCCGCCGGTGCGCAGCATCCGTCCGTTGACTGTCACGCCTTGCAGGCCTGGTACATCCCAGTCCACGCCGGCATTCAGTTGGAAGGTCGGTACGCCGATGGCGCGGTTGCCGTCGTTGGCGCCGTTCTGGGTGCCGTGGACTTCGGTGTGGATGATGGTTGCGCCGCCCAGCAGGCGCAGGCCGGCGATCGGTTCACCGAACACGTTGAGCTCAACGCCTTTGTTGACTTGCTCGCCCTGGCGAACATAGGTGGCGCTCAAGCCGTCGGCGCTGAGTTGTGAGTAACCGTCGGTTGGTTGCTCGATGCGATACACACCCAGGGTTGCGCCATAGGTACCCATGTCAAGCTTGACCCCGGCTTCGGTCTGTTTCGAGCGCGCCGGGGCATAGGCCTGGCCGGCGTTGGTAATGGGTGCGGTGCCGGCGTTCTGAGGTGCGGTCGGGCCCTGGGCCAAGCCTTCGATATGGTTGGCATAGAACGACACGTGGTCCCACGGCTTGAACACCAGGCCGTACACCGGTGTGGTGATCGACTTGTCGTAATTGGCGTTACGTGGGCCCGACCCGTAGGCATACCCTTGGACCACCAGTTCCTGGCGGCGCAACCCGGCGGTCACCAGCAAGCGATCATCCATAAAGCCCAGGGTGTCCGACACCGCTGCACTGCGGGCGAAGGTCTTGGCGGTGATGCCCGGATCGTTCAGGTCGCCGCCGACGAAACTGCCCTTGACCGGTTCGGCAACGTCCACCGGGTTATAGATATTGCTGGCGTGGCCGTTGAGGTCGAAGTCATAGGCGTTGCGCGTCTGGGCCCAGATCCCGGTCAACCCGAAGTTCAGTTTGTGGCTGACAGCGCCGGTCTGGAACTTGCCATTCAAGCCCGCCATCAGGCTGGTGTTGTCTTCCTGGTGGGCGATGCGCGAGCCGCTGACGGTGGCATTGCCCAGGGTGTCATTCAACGTGACCGAGGAGTAACGGCCAATCTCGTTGGTGTGCTTGGCGCCGCCTGCGATGTAGGCGGTCCAGTTGTCATTCAGGTCGTACTCGGCGCGCAACATGCCGAAAGTGTCTTCCAGGCTGCTGGTGCCCCAGCTCGGCGCGTAGTTGGTGTCGGCCGAAGGCGCGTTGGGGATATGGGGCAGGTTCTGGCCGAGCAACACGGTGTTGCGCCCGCCATTGATCTGCTGTTTCGAGTAGACAAAGTCTCCCGACAAACGCAGCGCATCACCGCGATAGTCCAGGCCAACCGCAAACAGCTTCGAACGCTGGCTCTCGTCATCGATCCCGGTGTCGCCTTCGCGCTGGGAAATATTCACCCGTGCGCCAAAACGATTGTCCTCGCCAAAACGTTGCCCGATATCCAGGTGCTCGCCGACCCGGCCATCGCTGCTGATGTCGGTGCTGAAACGCCGCAACGGCACATCATCGGCGCGCTTGGGTTGCAGGTTCACGCCGCCGCCAATCCCGGAACCGCCGGGCGTCACGCCATTGATAAAGGCGTTGGGGCCCTTGAACACTTCAACCCGCTCCAGGGCGTCGGTGGACATGATCTGGCGCGGCAGGATGCCGTACAGACCGTTGAACGAAATGTCATCGCCGTTCAGCGGCAGGCCACGGATCACAAAGGCCTGGGCCTGGTTCGCGTACCCCGACGCCTGGCGCACGGACGAATCGTTGAGCAGCACATCGCCGACGTTCTCGGCCTGCTGGTCACGGATCAATTTTTCGGTGTAGGAAGACATGCTGAAGGGCACGTCCATGATGTCCTGGTTGCCCAGCACCCCCAGTTGCCCGCCGCGGGCGACCTGGCCGCCGGCGTACACCGTGGGCAGGGCGTTGGGCGTGGCCGCGTCGGCGCTGATGGTGGTAGCGCCCAGTTCCAGAGCCTTGCCGTCCTGACTGTTGTTCGCATCCTGCGGGGTTTCTGGAGTGGCGGCGTGAGCGGCGAGGCTCAGGGAGCAGCAAAGGGCGAGCAGGGTAGGGCGAAACGGCACAGCCAAACGGGTGGAAGTGGGCATGGTCGATCCTGACGGCGAACCGTCAATGTGAGGAAAAGGGCAACAACGTTGCGCGTCCTCGCTGCGCGGATACGACTCCGGTGCGAATGATAGTAATTGTCATTAATGTTCTGCAACAAGTTTGTGAGATTACTCTCTCCGTATACGTAGGCCATTTCGGTTAAATCGCCGCGCCGTGGCACAGGCCGAGTAGAATCACGCCCTGAAAGTGATTCTTGAGGTGTGGCAAGGTGGATTTACAGCAGGGGTTTGTCCTGACCCGGCATTGGCGCGACACCCCGGCGGGCACGGAGGTCAGCTTTTGGCTGGCTACCGATCAAGGCCCCAGGTTCGTGCGCTTGCCGGTGCAGACCTCCGTGATGTTCATCCCGCAAGCCCATCGCAAGCCCGCCGAGCTGCAGCTCAAGGGCGAGCGCGGTATCGAGTTGCGTGACCTGGCGCTCTGCGACTTCCACCATCGCCCGGTGCTGGGCCTCTACACCAAACAGCATCGCCAATTGATGGACCTGGAAAAGCGCCTGCGTCGAGCCGGCATCGACGTCTACGAAGGCGATGTGCGCCCGCCCGATCGCTACATGATGGAGCGCTTCATCACCGCGCCGGTGTTGTTCGGCGGCAAAGCGGGCGAGGGCGGCATGCTGGTGGAGGCGCAGATGAAACCCGCGCCGGATTACCGCCCGCCCCTCAAGCTGGTGTCGCTGGACATCGAGACCACCGCCCAGGGCGACCTGTATTCCATCGCCCTGGAAGGTTGCGGCGAGCGCCAGGTGTACATGCTCGGCCCGCCCAACAACACCGATGCGGTGGACTTCAAGCTCGACTACTGCGACACCCGCGCCGAACTCCTCGAACGCCTGAATGTGTGGCTCGCCACCCATGACCCCGACGCGATCATCGGCTGGAACCTGGTGCAGTTCGACCTGCGCGTGCTGCACGAACACGCGCAACGCCTGAACGTGCCGCTGCTGCTTGGCCGTGGCGGCGATGCCATGGGGTGGCGCGAGCACGGCAGCCGCAATCACTACTTCGCGGCAGCGGCCGGGCGGTTGATCATCGATGGCATCGAAGCCTTGCGCTCGGCCACCTGGAGTTTCGAATCCTTCAGCCTGGAAAACGTCGCCCAGACCTTGCTCGGCGAAGGTAAATCGATCTCCACGCCGTACCAGCGCATGGACGAAATCAACCGCATGTTCGCCGAGGACAAGCCCGCGCTGGCACGCTACAACCTCAAGGACTGCGAGCTGGTCACGCGGATTTTCGAGAAGACCGAGCTGCTGAAATTCCTCCTCGAACGAGCCAGCGTCACCGGCTTGCCGGCAGACCGCAACGGCGGTTCGGTGGCAGCGTTCACGCACCTGTACATGCCGCTGATGCACCGCCAGGGTTTCGTCGCGCCGAACCTGGGAGACAAACCACCCCAGGCCAGCCCCGGCGGGTTTGTCATGGATTCGCGCCCGGGCCTCTACGAGTCGGTGCTGGTGCTTGACTACAAAAGCCTCTACCCGTCGATCATCCGCAGCTTTCTGATCGACCCGGTGGGCCTGATCGAA
The DNA here is from genome assembly GCF_013385565.1 of Pseudomonas sp. E6002. NCBI lineage: Bacteria > Pseudomonadati > Pseudomonadota > Gammaproteobacteria > Pseudomonadales > Pseudomonadaceae > Pseudomonas > Pseudomonas sp. E6002. The sequence continues at coordinate 19,279 of NZ_JACAPT010000045.1, forward strand.
GGCCTGCGTCACCCCGAAGACAGCGAGTCGGTGGAAGGCTTTCGCGGTGCGCGGTTTTCCCGCACCCGGCATTGCCTGCCGTCGATTGTCGCGCGGGTTTCCGAGGGCCGCGAAGTGGCCAAGCGCGAACACAACGCGCCGCTGTCACAGGCGCTGAAGATCATCATGAACGCCTTCTACGGCGTACTCGGATCCAGTGGTTGCCGCTTCTTCGACACGCGACTGGCATCGTCCATCACCCTGCGCGGCCACCAGATCATGCGCCAGACCCGCGAGCTGGTCGAAGCCCGGGGTTATGAGGTGATCTACGGCGATACCGACTCGACTTTTGTCTGGCTCGGCAGCCCCCATTCCCAGGAAGACGCGACGCGCATCGGCCTGGACCTGGTGCAGCACGTCAACACCTGGTGGCGCGAGCGCCTGCAGAATGAGTTCGGCCTGCAAAGCGCCCTGGAACTGCAATACGAAACCCACTTCAGCCGCTTCCTGATGCCGACCATTCGTGGTGCGGAAGAGGGCAGCAAAAAGCGCTACGCCGGGCTGGTCACCCGTGCCGACGGCAGCGAAGAAATGGTCTACAAGGGCCTGGAAACCGTACGCAGCGACTGGTCGCCCCTGGCCCGGCAATTCCAGCAGGAACTCTACCAGCGCATCTTCCACCGCCAGCCCCACCAGGATTATGTGCGCGACTACGTACGTCGCACCTTGAGCGGCGAGCTCGACGACCTGCTGATCTACCGCAAGCGCCTGCGCCGGCAACTGGGTGACTACGAGCGCAACGTACCGCCCCACGTGCGCGCCGCGCGGCTGGCCGACGAATACAACGACCGCCAGGGTCGCCCGCGCCAGTACCAGAACGGTGGCTGGATCAGCTACGTGATCAGCGTCAACGGCCCCGAACCGCTGGAAGTGCGCCAGGCACCGATCGACTACGACCACTACGTCACCCGGCAACTGCAACCGGTGGCGGACGCGATCCTGCCGTTTGTAAACGATGACTTCGGCACCCTGGTGGGCGGCCAGATGGGCTTGTTCTGAAACGGCTTGCCTTGAGGTGGCGAGAGCCTGCAATCTTGGCCACTGACGACCACCAGACAGCGCAGCCCTCCCATGACTGAAATCACCCTGACCGGCACCACGGTCGAACTCCGGCCCCTGCAACGCGAACACGCCACCGCCCTGGTACAGGCTGCTGCCGACGGGCAGTTGTGGAACCTCAAGGTGACCAACGTGCCGGGGCCCGACACCGTCGAAAAGTACGTGGACATTGCCCTGGCCGGGCGTGAGGCGGGCACCGTGATGCCGTTTGTCATCGTGCGCCGCGACACCGGTGAAGTGGTGGGCAGCACCCGATTCTGGAAGGTCGACCGGGTCAACCGCAAGCTGGAGATCGGCCACACGTTTATCAGCCAGTCGGTGCAGAAGTCCGGGGTCAACACCGAGGCCAAGCTGTTGCTGCTGACCCACGCGTTTGAAGTGATGGAGTGCGTGCGGGTGCAGTTCACCACCGATGAACTCAACGAAAAATCCCGGGCCGCGATCCTGCGCCTCGGCGCGGTACAGGAAGGGATCGTGCGCCACGAGCGCATCATGCCCGATGGCCGCAAGCGCAACTCGGTGCGCTTCAGCATCATTGATCCGGAATGGCCACAGGTGAAGGCGGGGTTGCAAGCCAGGCTGGCTCGCTAGGGCTTATGGCTCAGCTCTTCCACCAACTCATCCATCCGGTCGGCAATTTTCGGCGTGGTCGACAGCACAAAGCCTTTTTGCGTGCCCACATAGGTCTCGACGATGTACAGCGTGTCGCCCACATCCAGCCCCAGTTCCTGCAAGGCTTCGTCTGGCAGGCGGATGGCGCCGTCGCCGTCCCAGTCTTCGATCGTGACGCGTTTGCTGTGCATGATGGCTTCCCGTTGAACGAATGAACGGCCTAGCCTAACACCTCAATCCACTGCCAGGAGGCTTGGCACTGTGTACACCCTTTACGGAACCCAAGGCACCGGCTCGTGCATCATCGAAATTGCCCTGCAGCGTTGCGGTGTCGAGTGGTGCCAGGTCGACGCCTGCTCCTGGGAAGACCGCGTGGGCAACGAGGCGTTGGCGCGGATCAACCCGCTCAAGCAAATCCCTACCCTGCAACTGCCCAATGGCAGCGTGTTGACGGAAAGCGCGGCGATCCTGATTCACCTGGGCCTGCAGTTTCCCGCCTCAGGGCTGCTGCCCGAGGAGCCCGCCCAAGTCATTCGCGGCCTGGTGTACATCGCCGCCAACTGTTACTCGGCGATTGGCATCATCGACTATCCGGAACGCTGGACCGACAGCCCCGATGCGCAGCAGCATGAACAGTTGATCAGCGGCACCCGTCGCCGCCTGCGTAGGGCCTGGGAGGTGTTTGCCGATCAATTTGCCGAGCAACTGTTCACCCCGGCGCAGGTTCCGAATGCACTGGCGATCATGGCTGCGGCGGTGTCGCGTTGGGCAGGCGGGCGGGACGCGCTGCAACAGTCGCGGCCTGAGTTTGCCCGGGTGCTGGCGCAGGTGGATGCCCACCCAAACGTAGCGCCGGTATTTGCCCGGCATTGGCCGTCGTGAGCATCCGCAATCAAAAGAAACAATGAGGCGTAAGGTGGCTAAACGCCTTGCGTCGCGGGCGTCCTGACCTACGCTTTCTGAAGTTGTTGTAGGAATCATCCTTGAATTTGACTGTCGCAGACATGAAACTCAAGAACCCTGCATGGAATTCAAAGGAGGTGTGCATGCTCATCCGGTCGCTGACCCTGGCTACCCTGATGGCTTTTACGGGGCCGCTGTTGGCCGCGGATGATCTCAATCCGCTCAAGCAGGACCTGGGCAAGTCCCGTCCGTTGGTGGTGGTGGAGCTCGACTCCGGCAACCCGACGTTGGCCACCCTCAAGAAACAGCTGGACGAGCCTGCCAACAAGCAGTCCTTTGAAGAGCGCAACATGGTGCTGTACACCGTGTCCTTTGGCAGCATCGGCGCTGAAGGCGAGAAGTTCGCCAAGGACGCGAAGGACAACAAGAAGCTCGCGCCGCCGGAAACCAACGCGCTGATCCGCGCACTCAAGCTGGGCGCCGGCAGTGGTACCAAGGTGATCCTGGTGGGCAAGGACGGCGAGAAAAAACTCGAGAAGACCGTGCCACCCGACACCCTCAGCCTGGCGGATTTCTTCAGCGCGATTGATCAGATGCCCCAGGCTGAAAAGGACCTTGCCGCCCCGGCCGAACCTGAGCCCGCTGCCCCTGCAGCAGGCAAGCCTGGCGCCAAGGCCGGCAAGAACTCCAAGCATCCAGCGCCACAACCGGCACTGGATGATTGAGCGTTTTTCTGTAGGAGCTGGCTTGCCTGCGATAGCATCACCTCGGTAATTCAGGCACACCGCGGTGATGCCACGCAGCCTCGCTAAAGCTCGACAGCTCCCACATCACGCCTCAAGCTCCAGGCTTTTCACCGGCCACCGCCGGTGCCTTGCGCACCGGGAACGGGAAGTAGAAAAACCGCAGGAAGGCCACCCGCTTGATCACCTCGCCGATCATCAACGGCACCACCACCGCCACCACCAGCCCGATAAACGCCGCCGCCACATCCGGCATGCCCAGGTGCTGCAGGAGGGCAATGGTCTTGTGCTGGATCTCGCCGTGGAAAATCAACAGGATCAGTGTCGACTGGCCGATGTAGGTCATGGCGCGGGTCAGCACCGCAGACGTCATCATCAACCCGGCCAGCGCCCAGCAGATGTACACACCGATCACCGCCAGTGCACTGGTCCACAGCCAATGGTCATAGCGCCGTTGAGCCAGGTCCATGGTGTCCCAGGTCGGGATGAAAATCGCGAAGTACACCACCAGCGCCACCACCATGCTCAGCAGTGAGCTCTGGTGTTTGCGCAGCACGTCCCGCAGCAGATAACCGAGGATGAAATAGGTACTGCTGATCAACGTGACATCCAGGCTGAAGGGCAGCCCCGGCATCGTCCAGGTCTGGCCGCCGACGGTGATCGGTACCTGCCAGAACCAGTCCAGGGTCCAGACCCCCAGCAGCAACTGCACGCCCACCACCACGCAACTCCACACCAGGGACAGGCCCAGGCGTTGCATCAGCCGCAGCATCACCCAGGCAAACAGTATCGCCGCCCAGAAGTGTGGCAAGAACCACAAGGCCTGCCAGGGCAGGGTATCCACCGAGGCGTACAGCACGCCGCCAATGTCGGGCAGCAGCGGTTGGCCGCGCAGGATGTCGCGCACCAATACGTACACCAGCATCGTGGTGAAGAACGGCTTGAGCAGGGCATCGGCCTTGCGCACCGCCATTTCAACGAACGGCTGCTCGGGCTTGAAGAACACCCCGGAGAGGAAAAAGAACAGCGGCAGGATGAAGACCGCGAGTATCGGGTACAGCAGGTTCGGGGAATGCTCCACGAACCAGCCATGCCCGAACACGATGATCAGGATGCCAATGCCCTTGGCAATATCCATTTGAATCCAGCGTTTTTTCACCTGACTGCTCCCACTCTATAAATCTGCCTTGCGCCACGGCTTGAGCCACAGGCCCATGCCCAGCAACACCACGGCCCCCGCCAGGGTGCTCAACCCCAGCTGAAGCCAGATACCTTGGATCCTGAACAACACCAACGCCGCCAGGCCCATCATCAATGCACTCAACACCCAGTGCCCCTTCCAGGGCAGGGCGCCGAGCAAGGCCTGGCGTTGCATCAGCAGCAACGCCGTGCACAGCACGCCGGCGAGGGCGGCCAGCGGGATACCCGCCAGGCCAAACACAAACGGCAGCACACCCAGCAGCAACACGTTCACCAGGCTGCCCAGCAACTCGCAACGCAGCGGCTGGCGGGTGTCGCCGGCGGCATAGGCATAACGCGCCAGCAGGGCGTTCCAGGCGCCGAACACCAGCGGCACGGCAAACCAGGCCAGCAACAGCGGCAACGGCGAATCCACCGACTGCTTCGGCAGCAGCAACGCCACCAGGCTCGGCGCCGCCGCCACCAGGCCGACGCCTGCGGGCAAGGTCAGCAGGCTGGCGGTTTCCAGGCCACGCTTGAGCAGGGCCAGGCGCTCGTCGCCCTGGCGCCGGCTCATCATGCCCAGCAGCACCTGGTTGAGGCTCATCAGGGCAATCAACGGCAAGTTCATCAGCTTGCGGGCCAGGTTGACCCAGGTCACCGCACCTTCACCCAGCAAGGACGCCACCAGCCGTTCAATCAGCGCCAAACCCTGGCTGGCACCGTTGCTTAAAAGCAGCGGGCCTATGCGAGCGCCCAGCTCGCGCAATTCCAATGTCGAAGCCCGCAGCCGCCACGGCCGCCAGCCCAGGCGCAGCATCGACGGCAACAGCGCCAGGGGCATCAGCAGGCTGCCGGTGAGGCAGGCCAACGCCAGCGAGTGCGGTTGCGTGGCGGTACCGGCGAGGGCGAGGTAGGTCACCGGCGGCAGGTTGAACAGCAACGAACCGAGCCCCGCGACCACAAAGCGCTCGCTGGCCTGCAGCGGAATACTGAACAGCGCATGCAGCATCAGCCCCGGCACACTCCAGGCGAGAATCTGCAAGTTGCTGCTGGCGAGGCTGGTGGCCGTCGCCGCCAGCCCCGGGCCGAGCAGCTGCACCAGCCATGGCGCCAGCAACGTCAGCAGCAGGCTGGTCACCAGGGCGATCAGCAACAGCGCCGGGAACAACACCGCCAGCCAGTCCAGGCGCTCGCCGTCCTTGCGTTGCAGGTACAGCGGCAGGGCGGCGGCACTCAGCACACCGCCGGCCAGGGACATGCGTAACGCTTCGGGCAAGAACAGCGCGATCAGGAACGCATCGCTGCGCTCGCCCGCACCCCACGCCGCCACCAGCAACCACTCACGGGCAAACCCGAGGCACAACCCCAGCAAGGTTGCCAGGGTCAACCAGAACGCCGATCCGAGCATGCCTAGGGCCCGACGCTATTGAACACAGGCTTGCGATGCGCCACGGTCTTGACCTTTGGCAGACGCGCCGGAAACAGCCGCCGCGCCTCCAGCACGTTGATCCCCACCATCAGCCAGAACAGCGCAATCATCACCAGGGCGAAGCTGAAGTAGTGGTCGAAAAAGCCGCTGACCAGCGCCGACAGAATCCCCGCCGTGCTGCCCAGCCAGATCGCATTGTCCTTGGTCAGGCGGATCGGGCCGATTTCCGGACGGGACTCGCGCCACCAGCGCCAGGTCACTGCGATAAACAGCAGCATGCTGATCACCCCGGTCTTGTAGACGAAATTCAGCCACAGGTTGGAAATCCCCAGCAGGTGCGTACCCGGCACTGGAGGGTCAACCTTGAAGCCAATGCCCAGCGGGTAACTGGCCACGGCCTGGGGGAACATGCGGTATTCGTCAAAGCGCACTTCGGTACTCGCGTTCTGCGCCGAAAAGATTGTCGCCAGACGTTCCTGCAACGGTGGGTACGACAGCACCAGCGCCACGGCCAACGCCACGCCGATCATCAGCAAACGCCCGGTGTACGGCACCCGTCGCGACGCCATCCAGATCAGCACCAGCGCCAGGCTGACCATCGCCCCCCGGCTACTGGCCAACAGCAGGGCCGCCGCACCCAGGCAGGCAACGCCCAGGCCGAGACCGCGTTTCCAGCCGGTGTTGGTGATGCCGTAGCAGAACGCCAATGGCAGCAGCAGCGCCATGATCCCGCCGGTGGCATTCGGGTGCATCCATGGCGAACCCATCCGCGAGGCCATGGCACCCAGGCCCAGGGACAGGGTGTCGAGGCTGCCGTAGTTCATCAGGGTCAGGATCGGCAACATGCCCGAGGCCGAGCGCGAGCGGATAAATACACCGATGGACATCACCAGCATCGCCAGTGTGCCCAGCAACAAGGCGATCACCAGGGCTTCGCGGTTCTTCTGTTCAACCAGCAGCTTGGCGGCGAGGAACAGCACCGACAGGTTCAGCAGCCAACGCAACCAGTTCGCCACGCCGCTGGCCTCGGCGGTGATGCTCACCTGGCCGACGATAAACGGCACCACTGTGAAGATCATCAGCCACATCAACATGCGGTCGGTAGGGCGCCGCGACAGCGGTGGGGCGGCCGGCAGGCGCGAGAGGAAACCGTGCCAGATCACCGCCGCCCAGGTCAGGGCGATCAGCGCCTCACTGACCGTACTGCGAATCCCCAGGTTGAGGGTGGAGTAGGGCATGAACGTCGCCACCAGGGCGAACAGCAGCAGTCCCCAGAACGGGAACCGCAGAATCGTCACGGCAGCGGCCAGGCCGATCACTGCCAGCACGGCCTTGACCGGGGAAAGAAACAGGATCAACCCACCAAACAGCAGGCCGAAGACGATGGCGACGAGGCTACCCAGTGAGATTCTCAATTCAATTCCTCGATCAGTTCGGCCAGGCGCCGACGGTAGGCCTGGTGGTTGAAGCGTTCGGCCCAGCTGCGTAACTGTTCAGGTGGTTGTTCGACGGGTTGGTCGGCCAGGTGCAGCATCAATTGCACCAGCGCCGCGCCGTCCGTGGGTGAAAACCGCGGTGCCAGCGGCGGGGTGATTTCGTCCAGCGAGGTACCGCTGGCCACCGCCACCGGAGTGCCGACGCTCAGGGCTTCGATCACCGGCAAGCCAAAGCCTTCCGCGTAGGAAGGCTGCCACAGGCGCAAGGCCTTGCGGTAGAGCCCGTGCAATTCAGCGTCGGATACGCCGCTCAAGGCGCGTATCCCCGGGTAGTTGCGTTGTGCTTCGGGCAAATGCTCCAGGCTGCCCACCAGCACCAGTTCCGGCACGCTCGGCGACTGGCTGCGCGCTCGCTGCCAGGCGTCCACCAGGAACGGCACGTTCTTGCGCAATTCCCGGGTACCCACCAGCAGCCAGTAGCGCTCGGGCAGTTGCCGCGCCGAGAGGTCCGCCGGCAGTCCGACAAAACCGACCACCTGGTTGGGCAATACGCGAATCTTGCCTGCCGCCTTGGGAAACAGCCGCGCGGTTTCGTCGGCACTGTACTGCGAAGGCGTCCACACCCGGTCTGCCGTGTGCACCGCATAGGTGATCGACAGCCGATCACTGGCCTTGTAGATCAGCGCCTTCAGGCGGTTGGCGTGATAGTTGTCCAGGGTGATCTGAAACAGGTCATGCAGCAGCACCACGGTGCGCAGGCCCTGCGGCTTGGGCGGCAGCGGCAGGCCCATATTGAAGGTGCTGATGTACACATCGATGTGCTCATTGCGCAGCGCCTTGGGCAGGTAGCCCGCCTCGAAACGCAGGCGCTGGTGCGGCTGGTGCATGGCGGTCTTGGCGCAGCCCCAGTCCGGGCAATGCACGTTCAGGCGCAGCTCATCCCCCAGCGGCGCGACGCTGAAGCGTTCGAGCTCGATGCCGGGCAGGGTGCGCAGGGCATCTTCCAGGGCGTACACCTGGCGACTGATGCCTGATTGCGGCGAGGTGCCGACGGTGCGGTAATCGAGGCCTATGCGCATGCCGGCTCCTTTTGGCTCTGGGGCGACAGTTGCGCGTACACCTGCTCCAGCTGGCTGGCGGCGACGCTCCAGTCATGGGCACGGCGCACATAAGCGCGACCGGCTTCGCCCATGGGAGCAGCGACTTCAGGCTGTTGCAACAGGCGCACCACGGCGTCGGCCAGGCTTTCAGCGGTCTGGCCGCCGAGGTAATCCAGGCCTTCCACCAGGTCCAGGCCGGACACGCCCTGGTCGGTACTCGCCAGCGGCAGGCCGGCGGCCAGGGCTTCAAGCACCTTGAGCTTGGAGCCGCCGCCATGGCGCAACGGTGCCAGAAACACCGAGCAACTCGATTGCAGGGCCAGCAGGTTGGGGACAAAGCCCTGCCATTCGATGCGTCCGTCCTGCCAGCGTTCGCGCCAGCTTTCCGGCATGCCGAAACCGCAGACGCTCATGCGTGCGTCGGGGCAGCGGGCCCACACTTTCGGCAGGATCTCATCCAGTGCCCACTCGATGGCATCGACGTTGGGCGCGTATTCGTAGTTGCCCAGAAACAGCACGCGGCGGGTCGTCGGGTCGGGTCGGGCAGCAGCAAAGTGCGCGCAATCCACCCCGTTGACCACCACCGGTACCGGCTTGCCGGCAATCTGCGCCAGGGTCTGGGCGTCGGCGTCGGTCACGGCGACCACTTGCGCGGCCTGGCGCATCACCCGGTGTTCCCAGCGGCCGTAGCGCCATTGATCGTAGCGTATGAACGGCAACGCCCAGCCGGGCAGGCGGTCGTAAGTCGCGGCGCCGAGGGACGATTCGACATTGTGCTCGGTCAGCACAAACGGCTGGGAGCGACGGGCCAATGCAGCTTCGTAAGGCTGGAAGGTGTAGGTATGTTCGATCTGCACCACGTCCCAATGCTCGGTCAGCAAGCGCTCGAAGGTGTCCTGCAGTTCACCCGACAGGCCATTCACACTGGCCAGCAACGGGTACGGCGCAAACAGCCCGGCCAGCAGGGTCTTCAGGCTGCGCAGCGGGCGCCGGGGGAGGATGATCACCTGTTCCAGAAAGGCTTCCAGCACGTGGCGATCCGTCAGCGATACCGCATGTTTGTCATGCAGCAGCAAGGTGATCCGATGCCCGCGCGCAGCCAGGCTGCGCAGCAAATGAAACTGGCGCGTCTTGCCGCCGCTGGTAGCGGGCCAAGGCGAGTAGGGCAGGATCCAGAGGATGCGCATGGGTGGCTTCAATCCCATAACAGAATTTGCAGGTTCGGCTTGACCGGTACGTCCAGTCCATTGGTGCCACTCAACGGTGTTTCGGTGCCGCGCAACGGGTCATACAAGGTGGCGGTGGTCATGCCCGGCAAGTGCGCGCTGCCGCCACGGGCCGACCAGAAGAACCACACCTTGCGCCCGTCGGCACGGGACCAGCCGATGCTGAACAGGCCATCGGGCAACTGATCGGCGGTGGGTGGGTCGCCGGGGGTCAATTTGGGCCCGCTCACCTGCAGGAAATTCTGCAGCGCGGTGTACGACGGCTTGGGGTTGGCGTCGATGTCGAGCAAGCCATAACTCTGGTCGCGCACGCTGGCGCGCTGGTCCAGGTCGCTCAGGGTGAACAGGAAGATCTTGTCGAAATCCAGCGCGCTCATCAGCGCGACGCGGCGCACGATGTAGTCGGCCTGGCCCTGGGTGGTGATGAAGTCCTGCACCTCTTTCGGGCCTTTGTAGGTCGACCAGCCCCACTCGGTGCTCCACAGGGTATTCACCCCGGCCGCCCGCAGTTTCTGGTTGAGGGCGCTGGTTTTTTCGACAAAGTCGAGGTTCGACGGCGTGTTGCCTTCGGGCAATTGGGTGTAGGGGTGATAGGACATGACGGTATTCAGGCTCGGCACGCCCAGTTGCAGCAGCCCGTCGAGCATGTTCTGGCCGTTGGGCATTTCGCTGAAGAATGCCATGCCGGCGGCCACCACCGGTTTGTTCGGGTTCACCACCCGCAACGCGGCGGCGGTGACTTGCAACAGGTTCGCATAGCCGGCCGGGTCGGCGGCGGGGCGCCAGAACCCCAGCAGGTTCGGTTCGTTCCACACCTGCCACGCATCTACGCTGGGGTAACGCTGTTCCAGCAATGCCATGCGGTTGGCGAAGATATTCGGGTCCTTGGGCGGGAACTGGTCCTGGTACGGCGAGGAGGCGGGCGCGGTGGTGGCGAACTTCGCCGAGCCCACCAGGTAGAACACCGACTTGATCTGGTTCTGCTGCAGCTTGTTCACCAGTTCGTCGAGGGTCGCGACGTTGTACTGGTTCTCGGCGGTTTCCAGCTGGTCCCAGTGCAGGTCCAGGCGCACCCACTCCAGGCCCAGGGCCTTGAGGCGGTCGATCTGCTTCTGATAACGCTCGGGGCTGAACCACAGGAACTGCGCGTTCACCCCCAGGAAGTCCTTCCACACGACCTCTTTGCTGCCCTTGAGCACATGGCTCTCGGCATCGGCCGGGCGGCCCCAGAGAAAGGCGGTCAAACCCAGCGCAGCGACGACTGCGAGGGTAGCGAGGTAAGTCCGTTTACGCGCCATGGTTGCCTCCTGCAACGGTTTGCTCAAACAGGCTCGCGAACTTCTGCGCGGTCACTGGCCACAACCGTTCGCGGCCTATGGCGGCGGCGCGTGCGGCCCAGTCCGTGGCCATGTGCGGGTTGCGTGCGAGCCGCAGCAGTTGTTCGCTCAAGGCGGCTACATCGCCTTGTGGATAGATGGCGCCATTGCCGCTGGCGACTTCCTCGGCAAACGCCCTGGCATCGGAGGTGATCGCGCCGCGCCCGCAGGCGGCAGCCCAGGACAATGCGCCGCTGGTGCCGCGCTGGCGGCCCAGCAGGCCGAGCTTTTTCGATTCGCGATACGGCAGCACCATCACATGGTGCGCCTGGATCGTCTGCGGGATCTCGCTGGCCGGCAAATTCAGCCGCCAGTCGATGGAGCCTGCCAGGCCGAGTTCGGCAATCTGGCTGTTCAACTGCTCCAGGTAATTGCCGCCTGTGCCAAACGCCATTTCGGCGGCAGTGCCACCGGCCAGGGTCAGGCGCACACGGTCACGCAATTCGGGGGCTTTTTCGAAGGCGGCGGCCAGGGCCTGCAACAGGTCTTCGATGCCTTTGCCACGGTAGATAAAACCGAAATACAACAGGTGCAGCGTGTCCAGCGGCGGCAAGGCCAGCGGCGGGATATCCAGGTTGGCGTGGTTGATCACCGCCACCTTGCCGGCGGGCAATTGCATGCGCGCCGTCAGGCAGTCGGCGCCCAGGCGGGTGAGGGTCACCAGCCGGGTCAGGCCCTGGGCGACGTGACGTTCTTCGCGCAGGGTCAAGGGATCGGCCAGCACCACTGCCGCCTGGGGCAATGGGCTGGGCAAGGATTCCAGCAGGTTCAGCGGAAAGGGCAATTGTTCGCGCCGCCAGACCATGCGCTCCGGGTCATGCACCGTGGCGGTCAACGGCAGGGCGGGGTAGGCCTTGCGCAATTCGCGCAGGGCCAGGAACTCCCCCAGCCGCCCACCGCCCAGCTCGGCGTGGACCAGGTCAACACCCTGCCAGTCGAAACCGGCAATGGCTTGCTTGATCGCCGCCGTGCTGCCGACCACGCCCGTCAAGGGCGTAGCCACCTCGACGCCCAGTTGCTCCAGTGCCGTCTTGAAGTGGTTCGCGTAGTCGGCGATCCCGTTCTTTTCCGGCGGCAGGGGAGCGAGCAGGGCGATGCGCATCAGAACGAACCCCGGTATTTGGCGATGGTTTTCAGCACCTTGACCGGTACCTCGAACTTGCGGCGGTTGATGATAATGCCATCGACCTTGCCGAACGCCGTGGTGAGGATCGACAGTGCGTGTTCCACCACCGGTACCGTGCTTTTTTGCGCTTCCACTACCAGCGCAATCAGGTCGGCACGGCGCAGGTTGATGAACGCATCACGATTGTCCAGCAGCGCCGAAGCATCCAGCAGTACCACCTGGCCCGGAATCGCCGGCTCAACCCCGCCGATCCGCACCCGCACGCCGTTCTCTTCCAGCAACTGGCGCAACTGCTCGACGATAAAGCTCACGCCTTCACCGTGCCGTGCCGAGGTCAGCCCCAGGGTCAGGCCCTGTTCGGCAATACGCTCCAGCGGCAGCAACCCATACAGGCGATAGATGCTCGCGTTGAAGGCGTTGGTGCTTTGCGCGGTGCTGGTGTCCAACTCCGGCAGCGTGGTCCACAGCGGCAGGCCGAATTTGCCTTCCACCAGGCCGCCGTCGTGGATCCGTTGATCCAGCAGGTAGCACAGGTAGATCACCAGCAAGCCGACCACGATGGAGAACGGGATCGCCAGCAACAGCATCAGCAGGGTTTTCGGGAAGACGCGCCCAGGGTTCAGGGTAGCTTCTTCGATCACCGCGATGTTACTGATCTGGCTCTTGTCCAGTTCACGGTCGATCCGCGATTTTTCCAGGCTGTCGACATACAGCGCGTAGTTTTTCTCGGTGCCGTTCAACTCACGGGCCAGGCGCGCCAGTTCCGGCTCGATGGCCAGGGCGTCCTTGCGCTGGGCTTCCAGTTCAGTCAGTTGCTTCTGCTGTTGCACCAACTGTGTACGCAGCGACTGGTTGCGGCTGGTCTCATCCAGCAGTACCCGTTGCAGGTGGATTTCCAGGGTGTTCGGCGCGCGGTTCTCGGAGCTTTGCACCGTGTCGCTTTCACCGGCGACCTGGGCCTGCATGGCACGGATCGAAGCGTCCAGGGCTTTGACCGGCGGCGCGTTATCCGTATAGGTACGCATCATGTCGGCTTTTTCCAGGAGCTTCTGGTTCAGCAGGCGACGCAAGTCTTGTTGCTGCGGGTTCAACGCGATCTGGCGAACCGTGGTCACCTCTTTGGGCTGGCCCTTGAGTTGGTCACGGGTGCTCTGCAACGCCACGTCGGAGGAAGCGATCAGCCGAGTGGAGTTGAACACCTCGCCACGCAGCACGTTGATCCGCTCGGACAAGTCTTCCAGGCGATCGGTGATGCTCGAGGCGCCGATGTCGTTCAAGTGCGCGAGGATCTGCTCCTTGTAGCTCTTGATCTGCGCAGCGCTGGAAGACACCTGGCCTTCATAGAACGCATACAGGCTCTTGCGGCCCAACGCCTGGGTGCGCTCGTCGATGTAGGTCTCGACCCAATCCTTGACCACCGCCTGGGCGATTTGCGGGTCATCCCAGCGGAAGCTGATGTCCATCACCGTAGAGCCGATGGCGTGGGTCACTTCGAAGTTTTTCTCCAGGCTTTTCGCCAGGCGTTCCACCGGGGTGGTTTCTTCGACGATGCCAACGGTTTCCAGCACCACTCGCACACCGTCAAATACGGCACTGATGCCTTTCTTGACGTACCACTTGGTGCGCTTCCACACGCCTTCCGGCGGCTGCATCTTGTCCATCACGTCCAGGTAATGCTCGGCCACTGCACGCACGATAGGGCGGCCGGTCAGCAGGCGCTCTTCGTCGACAATCGGGTCGCGCTGGGTGCTCGGCATGACGATTGGCTGACGGTTGTCGACCTCGATCGGCATCGTCGAGTCACGCCCTGGTTTTACCAGCAATCGCGCGGTGGATTCATACTTGGCCGGCAGCAGGAACGCCCCCAGCAAAATGATCACCAGCGCGGCAATCGCCGCCAGTTTGAACTCGTGCTTGAAGATGAAGAACAGACGCAGAAGATCACGAAAAGAACGGATCTCGATCATGGGATGTCGCTCCTTTAGTGGTTCGTGGTGTAGCTGTAGCCCACACCAATGGATTTGGTGAAGGGAATCAGCTGGTTCAGGTAAGTGTCCACGCCTTGGATCCGTTCGCCGACGTTGGACTTGGGTACAAACACCACGTCACCGCGTTGCAGCGCCACGGGCTTGCGGCCCAGTGCGCCGTTCTTCAGGTACTGGCTGAAATCGAGGAAGTAGGCGTGGTAGACGCCTTGGCCATCTTCACGCAGCAGGGCGACCATGCTCGCGTTGCCCACCGAGCTCACGCCGCCGGCACCGAGAATCGCCTGCTCCATGGTCGGGGCCGTGGCGATGGAGATAGCCGACGGGTTTAATACCGCGCCGCCGACGATCACCGTGTTGCCCGGCGCCTGGTTGATGTTCACCGTCACCCGAGGCTCGCGATACACCGGTGCGAGTTTCTGGCTCAGCTCGGCGGCGACTTCCGCCGGCGTGCGCCGCGCCACCTGGATCGGCCCCAGGAAGGGATAGTTGATCTTGCCGTCGTTCTGCACGGTGTACAGCGTCAGCTCGTAAATCGTGCTGACGTTGAACGCCGACAGGGTTGGCATTTCCCCGGCATCGCGGACAATCCGCAACTGGTCGCCGATGCGGATCCGCTCCACCGCCGGCGGCAGTTGGGCCATGCGATCGAGGGCCTGCTTGCCCTCGTCCACCGTCTTGCCATCGGGCGCGACGATCCGCGCGGGCGTATTGCAGGCGGCCAATGCCATCATGGCCAGGACGAGCAAGGTTCGTTTCATCAAAGGGGTCTTCCTGTAGGTCATGATGCTCACCTCCAATAACCGGGGAACATGCTGATGCGCCGCTTGAGGGCGAGGGGGAGCTGGCGCTCCAGATGGCCCAGCCGGTAGCCGAGCAATTTGAACGCGCTGCGCACCAGTACTTCGGGTACGCGGTGCAATGCACCGGCTTCGCGTAACGCTCGAAGCTCGGCCAGTACATAGCGTTTACCTTCACCGCCGGCATCGCCAAAAGCCTGGCGGATCCACGGCTCGCGGCCGTAGAAAACGCCAATGTCGAAGTAGCGGTGAAACTCATCCATGAGACGGTAATCGTGGGAGTGATAGACCAGGGCGGTGGCGGCGTAGCGCACCTTGTAGCCTTCCAGCAGCATGCGGGCGGCGACGTAGGCGTCCTCGCTGCCGATCACATCCGCGGGGAAGCCACCGACGGCTTGCAGGGCGCTGCGCCGGTACACCGAAAACGAATCCGAGCTGAAGCAGGTCTTGATCCCCAGCTCCGGCGCATCCGCCAGGCTTTTGCTGCGGCTTTGCGGCGGGTAATTGAAGTGGCGTGACTGGGCGCCCAGCACGCCGGCATCCGGGTGCGGCAACTGGCGGCCGTAAGCGACGCCGTTGAGCGGGTCCAGTTCCAGTTCGCCCACCAGGTTGGCGAACGTCTCGGGTTCGGCGGGGATCGCGTCCTGGGTCATCACGATCAGCGCGTCGCCGTCGACTTGCTCGCTGGCCCAGCGGCGGGTGCCGCCATGGTTGAAGTCCTTGGCATCGATCACTTCGACCCGTACGCCGAACTCGCGAAAACGCGCCACGGTGTCATCGCTGGAAGCGCTGTCGACCACCAGGGTTTCGTCCGGTTGCAGGGTTTGCATGCGCAGCGCCGGCAGCAGCCGGTCGAGGTGGCTGGAAGCGTTGCGGGTCGGGATGATCAGGGCGGTACGCATCACTTCTTCACTTCGGCCGGAGCCCGGCCGTAGATGTCGTCAAAACGCACAATGTCGTCTTCGCCCAGGTACTCGCCGCTCTGCACCTCGATCATCACCAGGTCGATGATGCCGGGGTTGGTCAGGCGGTGCTTGTGCCCGGCCGGAATGTAGGTGGACTCGTTGGCGTTGATCAGGAATTCACGGTCGCCGTTGGTAATCATCGCCGCGCCGCTGACTACTACCCAGTGCTCGCTGCGGTGATGGTGCATTTGCAGGGACAAGGAGGCCTGGGGCTTGACCACGATGCGCTTGATCTTGAAGCGGCTGCTTTCTTCCAGCACGGTGTAGGTGCCCCACGGCCGGGTGACAGTGCGGTGCAGGCTGAATGCCGGATGGTCCTGGCGCTTGAGCTCGGCGACGATGTAGCGCACGTCCTGGCTGCGCTTGGCGTCGGCAATCAGGATCGCATCCGGGGTGTCGACGACGATCAGGTCGCGCACGCCCACTGCGCCCAACACGCGCTTGGGCGAGTCGATGTAGCAGTTGTGCACGTCATGCAGGATCGCCTGGCCATTGACCTGGTTGCCGTTGGCGTCGCTGGGGGTGAGTTGGCGCACCGCGTCCCAGGAACCGATATCACTCCAGCCGATGTCGCAGGGCACCACCGCCACTTGCGCGGATTTTTCCATCAGCGCCACGTCGATCGAGATGTCGGGCGCCGCGCCGAAACCTTCAGCGTTCAGCTCGCGCTGACGGCAACTGTTGTTGTTCAGGCTGTGGCCGTGCTCGAGGGCGGCCTTGGCGGCGTCCAGCACGGCGGGGGCGTGCAGCGCCAGTTCCTCCAGCAATGTACCGGCCTTGAAGCAGAACATCCCGGCATTCCACAGGTGCTTGCCGCCGTCCAGGTAGCCCTTGGCGGTGGCCAGGTCGGGCTTCTCGACGAAGCGCTTGACCCGGAACCCCTGGCCCAGCGCCTCGCCTTGTTCGATATAGCCGAAGCCGGTTTCCGGGTGGTCGGGCTGAATGCCGAACGTCACCAGGTAGCCGGCTTCCGCCAGTTCGCGGGCCTGGGTGACGGCATCGGCGAAGGCGCTTTCATCAAGAATCAGATGGTCGGCGGGCAGGATCAGCAACTGCGCCTCGCTGCCGAAGTTTTCCTGTACATGCAGGGCGGCCACGGCGATGGCGGCGGCGGTGTTGCGCCCGAACGGCTCCAGCAACAGGTCAAGGGCCAGATGGGCCTTGTTGACCACGCGGTAGTCATCGAGGGTGCGAAACAGCAGGTCGCGGTTGGTCACCGTCAGCACGCTTTCCACGCCCGGCAGGTGACTGGCCCGCAGGAACGTCTTCTGCAGCAGGCTCTGGTCATCACGCATGCGCATGAAAGGCTTGGGCATGTTTTGCCGCGACACCGGCCACAGCCGGGTGCCCGAACCACCGGAAATGATGCAGGGAATCAAGCCGTTGAGGGTGTTCATCAATAGACTTCCTTGGTCGAAAGGACGGCCGGGACCGTCATGAAAACGATGTACAAGTCGAACCACACCGACCACTTCGAGATGTACTCCAGGTCGTACTCAACGCGTTTCTGGATTTTGAACAGGGTGTCGGTTTCACCACGATAGCCGTTGATTTGCGCCCAGCCAGTGATGCCCGGTTTTACCCGGTGGCGCGAGCTGTACTCGCTCACGGCAACTTCGTAGGGCACGCCGGCGGCCTTGGTCGCGGTGGCGTGCGGGCGCGGGCCGACCATCGACATGTTGCCCAGCAGCACGTTGAACAGCTGCGGCAGCTCATCGATGCTGGTCTTGCGAATGATCCGGCCCACGCGGGTGATGCGCGGGTCGCCGCGGGTGGTCTGGCGGTCGGCGTTGAAGTCGCTCATCTCGGCGTACATCGAGCGGAACTTGAACACCCGGATCACGTTGTCGTTGTAGCCAAACCGGTTCTGGCGAAACAGCACCGGGCCCTTGGAGTCGAGCTTGATGGCAATCGCCGTGATCAGCATGATCGGCGACAACGCCACCAGGCCCAAGGTCGCCAGAATCAGGTCTTCGCAGCGCTTGATAAACGGCGACCAGCCCCGCAGCGGCACATGGGAGGTGTTGAACATCAGGATGCCGCCGACATCGGTGATACGGCTGTGGCCATAGCGCAGGGCCGCCATGTCGGGCACCAGCATGACGTTGACCGACATCTGCCGCAGGCGCTTCACCAGCCCGTTGATCCGCTGTTCGGCGGCCCAGGGCAGGGTAATCATCACCTGGTTGACCTGCTCGGAGCGGATCAGTTTTTCCAGGTCGCGCGTGTTGCCCAGCAGCGGCAGGTTGCTCAGTTCCTTGGGGATGCGCTCGGTGCGGTCGTCGATAAAACCGATCAGTCCGGAACGGATATCGCCGTTGCGCTGCAAGTGGTCGGCCACGTGCACGGCGGTGTCGGTGAAGCCGAGGATCACCGTGCGTTGCAGGTATTTGCCGCTGGCCATCAGGTTGCGGAACAGGCGCAGCATCACGATCCGCTCCAGCCCGAACAACGCAAGGCTAGTGATAAACCAGAACGCCAGGTTGCGCGGGCTCAACTGCGGGAACATCAGCAGAATCTGGTACATGAACAGCAGGATGCAAAAGGCCGCGGACCAGGCCACCAGCATGGTGCGAAACCGCAGGCGATTGCTGAACAGCTCCTCGGAGTAAACCCCCATGGCCTGGAACAGAATGATCGTCAGGATCGCGAAAAACAGCAGCAAGCCGAGAAAGTGCGCGCGCAGTTCGGGGGCCATCGGGTCTGGATAAAACAGCAGGATCAGTGCTGGAAAAACGGCGGTGAGGCCGTGCATCAATTTTACGAAAACAACAAAGAACTCAATGAAACCGGCCCGGGTCAAAAACAGGCTGTCGACTGACGACTTCTCGCGCATAAAAACATCCCTCATTGCACACCAGGGCTTCCTTGTTCGGCTGCTCATCCATAAAGGCAGGGCTTGCTTTATAAGTGGCGCCAGACGAACGGTTACTTCGCTGGGTAATACGCAATTACCTATCTATCTGCAGGGAATTTGCGGGGTAATGGCTAAATGATGGTTCCCTTTTCGTCGCTCGTCAAGGTTTTGACTATTTTATAAGACCTTCGGTCTAGACACGTCAGGTACTCTTCCGCGTGACAGTTTGTTGACTGTCTTGGTCGGATTTCCGGGTTTTCCCGGAACAAAATGCTGGCGTTTTGGAGTGTAGGAACAAATTTAGGAAATTTCCTGCGGCTGAGGAAAACCTTTTTTTGACGGAGGTCGGATGCGGGGTTTTTCGGGGACAAGCGACGAGTGGTGAGGACGTGAGTCCGTCACCACATTGAGGCGGTACTAGCCTTAAAAATTGCCTTTCAAACTGACAGTGAAGTTGCGCGGTTCGCCGTAGAAATTACCCCAGTCGGCCGTTCCCACCGTCTGATAGTAATTTTTGTCGAAGAGATTGTTACCGTTCAGCGCCACCGTCCATGTGTCATCAACCCGGTACGCCAACCGCGCATTCCATACCGCATAACCGGCTTGTTCCAGTTTGATGCCTTGAATTCGGTAGTTGCTGCTCTGGGCGTTGACGCCGGTGCCGACGCTCCATTTCGACAGTGTGCCGTCCAACTGATAATCGCCCCACAAGCGCAGCATGTGTCGCGGCACGTAGCTGTTTGCGACCGCGCCAATTGCGGCGCTGTTGATGTTGTTGAGATTCTTGGTCTGGGTGTAGGTGTAGCCGCCCGCCACTTGCAAGCGTTCCAGCAACTCGCCACTCAACTCGGCTTCGACACCTTGTGCGCGAACCTTGCCAGTGTCGGTGTAGCAATAGCCGTCTGCCGAGGTACCGCATTGGGTGGTGTAGTCGGTTTCGGCGGCGTTTTTCTCGATAGCGCGGAACAATGCCAGCGAGCTGTTGAGGCGCCCCTCAAACCATTCGCCCTTGATGCCCAGCTCGTAGTTTTCGCCGATTTTGGGCTTGAGGGCAGCCCCGGTCACCGTGGCGTTGGAGCTTTGTGGCTGGAAGATATCGGCGTAGCTGGCGTACACCGAAAGGTTGTCGTCGAGGTCATAGATCACCGCGGCGAACGGCGTGACTTCACCGGTTTCCTTGGTGCGTGCATCCTGCAGGGCCCATTCGCCCCAGGCGAGGTTATTCGACTGGCGGCGGTTTTCGAACCAACTGACGCGACTGCCGAGCACCACCATCAATGGCTCGGCCAGCCTCAGGCGCAAAGTGGCGTAGGTACCGTACTGGGTGGCGGTTTCCTTGACGGTGCCGCCCCGGTACATGTTGGGCCAGAAGGTATCGTTGGCGGGCTGCGGGAAGTGGTGGTTGGGCAGGAAGATACTTTGCCGGTCGGGCAGGCTGCGGATCGCGTAGACATCGTCCTGGGTGCCACGGCTGCCATTGGCGCCGATGATGAGTTCATGCTGCAAACCGAACGCTTCGAACTTACCGTCCAGGTAGGCATCCAGTCCGAAATCCCGGTGGTCGTAGTCAAACAGCGCGGCGTACATCTCGGCGGTTGGCGCCGGATCACCGTACTTCACGGTGCCTTGGCTGGCGGCGTATTTGATGTCTTGCAGGTTGCGGCTGTTCACCGCCGTGACCTTGAGTTGCCAGTCGTCGTTGAAGTGGTGGGTGAGGTCGGCAAACAGCGTAGTGCGTTGGCTCTGCCAGTCGTTCCAGGCCTGGCCCAGGCAGGTGGAACGGCTCAGGCCGATGCTCTTGCCGTCGCTGTAGCGCGGCACACCGCCCCAGCAGGGCGTTGCATCGACATCTTCGTAGCTGGCACCGATGCCCAGGGTGGTGTCAGGCGAGAGGTCAACATCCAGTGCGAGGTAGACAGCTTGGTCCTGGCGCTTGGAGACGTCCATGTACGAGCCACGGTTCTGTTGGCTGACCACGGCGCGGCCGCGTACGGTGCCGCTATCATTGAGCGGGCCGCCGGTATCGACGTCGGCGCGGTAGTTGTCCCAGGTGCCGGCAGACAGCGACAGGCTGGTGGTGGGTTTGTCTTGTGGCCGCTTGCGCACGAAGTTCACCGCACCACTGGCGGTGCCGGCGCCCTTGAGCATACCGGCCGCGCCCTTGAGCACTTCCACCCGGTCATAGATCGCCATGTTGGCGGTGAAGCTGTCGGCCTGTACGTAGTCTTTGCCGATGTCCAACGGCACACCGTCGAACTGGTATTGGCCGAGCATCTTGAAACCACGGGAATAGAAATACTTGCCACCCATAGGTGAGTCGTAGGTGGTGATGCCCGGGGTGTGTTCCAGTAATTGATCGATGGTGGTGATGTTCTGGTCGTCGATCAGCTTGCGGGTCATGACGCTGACCGATTGCGGTGTTTCCCGCAGGCTGTGGGCGCCCTTGCCGATGGTCACCGCGCCGGTGGTGTAGGAACCGCTGCCGTCAGTGGTGACGCCGAGGTGTTCGCCGGTCACGGTGGTGGCGCCCAGGTTCAGCGCGCCGGTGTCCGCGACTTGCGGCAACAGCAGCCAGGTGTTGTTGCTCTGGCGCTGGGCTTGCAAACCCTGGCCCTGGATCAATTGGCTCAAGGCCTGTTGGCTGTCCAGTGCGCCGTTGAGGCCGGGGCTGGTCTTGCCGGCGACGCTGGTGGCGTCATAGGACAGGCTGATACTCGCCTGGCGCGCAAACTGGTCGAGCACCGTGGCCAATGGGCCGGGTGCAATGTTCCAGTCACGGGCCTGGGTGTCGCTGACAGGCGTTTGCGCCATGACCGCCAGGGGCAGGGCGCTGCCGTTCAGGCAGGCACCGAGCAGGGCGGCGTGCACCGCATGCTTGAGGGGAGAACGCTTGGAGGGGAACGCTTGCATGACCGCGGAATGCTCCTGAAGGAAGTGGACAGAATCGGCCTGTTGATCGGCCTTTCCTTACAGGTCGAGCGAAGATGAGAATTCACCTCATTTATTTTCGGAAGGTCATGCACGAGCTGCGACGGTCACCCAATAACGGCTGCGATAGGTGATGTTCACCGACAGTGCCTGTGCCACCAGGGTCAGGACCTGATCGGTATCGTCCAACTGGTAAGTCCCGGACACACGCAGGCCGGCGACCGCTTCGCTGCAGCGCACCAGCCCAGTGCGGTAACGGCTCAGCTCCGCGAGGAAATCGTCCAGACGCATGTTGTGAGCGCTGATCACACCGTCGCTCCAGGCCCAGGGATCCAGGCCCGTGGTGGCGGGTGGACGCAAGCCGTTTCGATCAAACAGCACCTGCTCGCCGGGCTGTATCACCCCACGTGCGCTGGCCTGATGGCTGTCGGCGAATACCGCGACGCTGCCTTTTTGCACGGCGAGCAAGGTGCCGTGGGGCTCCTCGCGCACCATGAACCGGGTGCCCAAGGCGCGCAGATAACCGTCGCGGGTTTGCACCCAGAAGGGCCGTGGCGCGCTACCGTCGGCGCCCATGTCGATCAGGATTTCACCTTGGCGCAACTGCACCAGACGTCTTTCGGTGTTGAAGACTGTGTCGATGGCGCTGGCACTGTTGAGCTGGATACGGCTGCCATCGTCGAGGGCGACCCAACGCCGCTCTCCGGTGGCGGTGCGGTAGTCGGCCAGCAGGCCGGGCAATGGCGTGTAGCCGCGGCCGAACCATGTCAGCCCTGCGGCACCGGCGAACAGCCCGAGCAACTTCAACCCTTCACGGCGGCTGATGCGTTGGCGGGCACCTTGCAAGGCATGGCGGCCGACCTGTGCCGGCAACTGCGCAAACTCGTCACTCATCGACGAGACCCGTTGCCAGGCCTGCTGGTGATCGCCACTGGTTTCAAGCCAGCGTTCGAAGGCAGCGGTGGTGGCGTCATCGGCAATATTGAACCGCAGCTTGATCATCCACTGGATCGCCTGGTCCACCAATGGCGGATTAGCCTTCGGCATAACGCAACCGATAACAGGCATGCAGTGCCTTGGCCAGGTCGCGCTCCACGGTGGCCTTGGACACCCCCAGGCGCAAGGCGATCTGTTGGCAGGTCAGGCCGTCCAGTTGCGCCAGCAAAAACGCTTCGCGCACCCGTGGCTTGAGTTGGTCCAGCAGGCGGTCGATGCGCTCCAGGCTGTCGAGGATCAGCAGGCGGGTTTCTTCCGACGGCACCTCGACTTGCGGGAAATGCGCGAGACTCTCCAGATAGGCACGCTCCAGTTCGCGGCGGCGATACTGGTCGATCATCAGGCTGCGGGCGATGCTGCTCAGGTAGGCCCGGGGTTGCAGCAAGGCTTGCTGCTTGCGCGCATTGAGCAGGCGCACGAAGGTTTCCTGCGCCAGGTCGGCGGCGTGCTCACGGCAGCCCGTACGCCGGCTCAACCAGCCGCGCAGCCAGGAATGATGGGCATGGTAGAGCTGGCCGATGGCGGCATGATCCAGTGGGTGGTCGCTCGACATGGGCATCCTGGCGCGGGCGTCTTAATTGATAACGGTTCGCATTCTATGCGTTGGCCAGAGGATTGGGCAATCGTTGCCGTGTGGATTTGGCCGGATGCACAAACCCACACAGGCTTGACGGGGTTGCGGCTAAGCCTTGCGCAGGTGCAAACACTCAATCGAGCGGTCGACGGTGGTCTTGGCAATTTCCAGTAAATGCCACACCGCCAGCAACTTTGCCCGCTCGGGGCTTTGCAGCAGTTCGCCGCAGTCTAGAGCGGTGGCCGAGGCGCTGCTGAGCAGGCTGGCGGTGTAGAGCAGGGAGTCTTCGAAGCTCAGGTCTTCGTTGACGGTATGGAAGCCCTGGGAAGGCAGGTAGTGTTCGAGGGCGCGATTGAAGGCCGCGCGGTTTTTGAGCAGGTCGATGGGTGGGTCGGGGACGGGTTTATTCATGGTGTAACTCCATATGTTTTAGGAGCTGACACCCGTCGCGACTAAACGAGGGTGGCGGCTATGCGCAGGTTAGTCGACCGGCCACATGGAAAACCGGCGCACCCGAAGGCGCCCTACGCATAGCCACCATAAAACTTCATGAGAACCATGCGCCATGTAAGACCCGGGCGACTAAACCCGATCACTGATGAGCAGTGACGGGGCGAAGACTAGCCACAGGTTCCAATGGGCACAAGGCCGAAAGATTGTCTCGGAAATGTCCCGCAAATCAAAGGGATTTACCCTGCTGGCCCTTTATTCATATCCGAATTGCCTCGCGAATTTTCCCCAAGGCTATTCTCAACGTCGCCAAGTCAATCGACCCCAGCGCCACCCGCAACGCATGCGGCACATGGGCCGTACAGGCAAACGGCTCGGCACTGGTGACCCGCACACCCTGGCCCTCAAGCGCAGCCACCACTGCATCCGCCCGCAGACCTTCCGGCAACACCAGCCACAGGTAATACGACGCCGGATGCGCAATCACCTCACACCCTCGCAAGACCTCCCGGGCCAGCGCCTGGCGTTGGCGCGCATCCTGGCGCTTGTGCTCTTCCAGTGCATCCACTGCACCGGATTCTATCCAGCGGCACGCCAGGTTCACCGTGAGCGTCGGCGTGCTCCAGGTCGAGACACGGATCGCTTGCTCCAGCGCCGGCACCCACGCCTTGGGCGCGACGATAAACCCCACCCGCAACCCCGACGCCACACTCTTCGAAAGGCCAGACACATACACCGTGCGCAGCGGTGCATAAGTAAACAACGGCTTCGGTGCGGGCTCGGCGAGAAAGGCGTAGGCGCCGTCTTCGATCAGTAGAAAATCGTAGCGTTCAGCCAACGCTGCAAGGCGCTCGCGGTCGGCTTCAACCATCACTGTGCCCAGCGGATTGTGCAACGTGGGCATGCAATAAAAAGCCCGCACCGGGCGCCGTTTGCACAAAGCCTCCAGCGCATCCAGATCCGTATGCCCAGCCGGTTGCGGCAGCGGCTCCAGGTCGATGCGCTGGGACTGGGCCAGGGTTTTCAACCCGGGATACGTCAGCGCATCCACCGCCAATACATCCCCCGGTTGCAGCAGCGCCATCAGGCTGACGGCGAGGCCTTGTTGCGCACCGTTGACGATCAGCACTTGCTCGCCACTCACGCGAATCTGCCGATTGCGCAGGTGCCGCGCGGCGGTCTGTCGTTCATGGGCGCGGCCACCCTGCGGGGCGGAATGCAGCAGCGCATCGAGGTCGCCCGAGGCGGCAATGGCACGCAAACCGTCGCGCAGCATCTCGGCCTGGCCCGGCAACGAGGGGTAGTTGAGGCTCAGGTCCACGGTGCCCGGTTGCAGCGGTTGTTGCACCAGGCCCATGCCCCGCAGCAACGTGGTGTCGCGCACAAACGTCCCGCGTCCCGGTTCACCCACCACCAGGCCGCTGGCCTCCAGTTCGCTGTACACCCGCAAGGCAGTGGCGAGGGCGATGCGATGGCTGTTCATCAGGCTACGCAGGGTCGGCAACTGGGTGCCCGGCGGCAACTGTCCGGCGCGAATCCGCGTGGCCAGTTCATCGACGATCAGTTTGTAGCGAACCTGAGCCATGGTGCGTTCCTGTGCAAAGTGTATCTAGATCAATTTTTTGTTTGTATCAGGTGGGCTGATTAATCTACAGGCTTTCCCGGCTGATGGCTTGAGCATGATCGACCTCGCAACCCTGGCTGTGTTCTCTGGCGCAGTCCTGCTGCTGTTGTTATCCCCGGGCCCGAACATGGCCTTCGTCATCAGCCACGGTGTGACCTATGGCTGGCGTGGCGGGGTGGCATCCGGGTTGGGCATCAGCGTGGCGGACCTGCTGCTCACGGTACTGACCGCAACCGGCGTGACCGCTCTGGTCGCCAGCTGGCCGCCGGCCTTCGACCTGATTCGCTACGCCGGGGTGTTGTACCTGCTGTGGCTGGTGTTCAAGACCCTGCAGAAAACGCCCGCCCTGGACACGGCCCACGTCAGCCGCGTGCCGCTGGGCCGGGTGTTTGCGCGGGCAATGCTCAACAGTTTGCTCAACCCCAAGGCGCTGCTGTTTTTCATGGTGTTCCTGCCGCAATTCGTCAGCCCCGAGGCGGGCCCCATCGCGCTGCAACTGGTGCAACTGGGGATCATCCTGACGCTGATCAGCGGTGTGTTTCATGCCGTGCTGGGAATTTTTGGCGGGGCGGTTAGCCGGTTTTTTGCCGGCAAACCGGGGAGCGCAGGCTTACAGAAATGGGGCCTGGCAACCGTGCTGATGGTGCTGGCCGTGCGCTTGGCATTGATGTCTCGCCCGACGTGAAACATCACTCATAAAAGGACGTTACCCATGTACATCGCAGCCTTTATCTACAAGCCCGGCGAACGGGATGACGAGTTCCAGCGCCTCACGAATCTGATCGACGCACTGGCAGCAAGGCTGCCGGGATACGTGGGGGCCGAGTCGTGGCGTTCGGCGGATGGCGGGTTGATCAACGCCAGTTATTACTGGCGTGACGAGGCCTCCATTCGCGCCTTTGCCAGCCACCCGACCCACCTGGAAGCCAAGCGTCTATACCGGCGCTGGTACGGCGGTTATCACGTGGTGATTTCCAAAGTGGAACGGGCGTATGGGGACGGCACGATCGGGCATCTGGTGCCCGCCGACCGCCACGGGCGGGCGAACGCTTAACCCAACCTGGCCGCCGCCCGTGCCACGATTTCACCCCGGGTCTTGCGCGACTCGGCGGTGCGCTTGCGGGCTTCTTCCAGTACATGCGGCGGTGCGGTTTCCGGCCGGCCAGCATTGAACGGCGGCGCCGGGGCGTACTCAATCTGCAACTGCACCAGTTGCGCTGCCGCCTCGCTGTACAGCTCGGCGGCCAGGGTGAGGGCAAAGTCGATCCCGGCGGTAATCCCGCCACCGGTCAACAGGTTGCCGTCACGCACCACGCGCTCCTGCACCGGGATCGCACCGAGCGGTGCGAGCAGGTCGTGGTAGGCCCAGTGAGTGGTCGCGCGACGCCCGCGCAGCAAGCCCGCGGCACCCAGCACCAGGGAGCCGGTGCACACCGATGTCACATAGCGCGCAGTCTGGGCCTGTGTCTTGAGAAACGCCAGGGTCTGCTCATCCTCCATCAATGCCCCGACGCCAGAACCGCCGGGCACGCAAATCACGTCCAGCGTCGGGCACTCGTCATAAGTGGTGCTGGGGGTAAATACCAAGCCGGTGCTGGAGGTGACCGGCGCGAGGTCCTTCCACACCAGGTGCAGTTTCACATCCGGCAGCGATCCCAACACGTCGTAGGGCCCGGTGAGGTCCAGTTGCTGGATGCCGGGGAACAACAAAAAGCCGATCTGCAAGGTCATGGGGACTGCTCCTGATAAAGGGATGGACGGCTTCACTCTAGTCACCTAGGCTTTGGCGCATACGCCATTGAGCCCACGAATTACGCCAACATGCCCAGAATCATCAACGTGCTCGCCTTTCCCAATGTGCAGGTGCTCGACGTCACCGGGCCCTTGCAAGTATTTGCCTCGGCCAATGACCTGGCGCGCCAGCAGGGCTTGCCGTTGCCCTATGCGGTCAGTGTGATCGCCGCGCAGGCCGAGCCGGTGATGACCTCGGCGGGCCTGGCCCTGGTGGCCGAGCCACTGCCGCCTGCCGATGCTCCGTGCGACACACTGGTGATTGCCGGCGGCTGGGGGGTGTACGGCGCCGCCGAAGACCCGGCGCTGGTGGACTGGGTTCGGCAAAAAGCCACCCAGGCCCGACGCATGACTTCGGTGTGTACCGGCGCCTTTCTGCTGGCCGCCAGCGGTTTGCTCGACGGCCGCCGCGTGGTGACCCACTGGACGCGCTGCGAAGAACTCGCGCGCAAGTACCCACAGCTGACGGTGGAGGCCAATCCGATTTTCATCCAGCAGGGCAACCTATGGACCTCCGCCGGCGTGACCGCCGGTATCGACTTGTGCCTGGCGCTGGTGGAGGAGGACCTGGGTCGCGCCGTGGCCCTGGAAGTGGCGCGGCACCTGGTGGTGTTTCTCAAGCGCCCCGGTGGGCAATCGCAGTTCAGCGTGACGTTGTCCCTGCAAAAGGGCGGTAGCCGTTTTGCGGAGCTGCACGCCTGGATCGCCGAACACCTGACCCTCGATTTGAATGTTGCCACACTGGCCGCCCAGGCGGGCATGAGCGAGCGCAGCTTCGTGCGCCACTACCGCGCCGAAACCGGCCAGACGCCGGCAAGGGCCGTCGAATTGATCCGTGTGGAAACCGCCCGCCGGCAATTGGCGGACGGCAGCGCGTCGATCAAGCGCATCGCCGTGCACTGCGGCTTTGGCTGCGAAGAAACCATGCGCCGCAGCTTCCTGCGAGCGGTATCGATCACACCCCAGGCCTACCGTGAACGGTTTTCCTCACCCGGTTGAGGTCGAGCCTGTTTGAACGAATAGGTACGTTTTTGTATCAAGGTGCTATGTTACTCACAGTCCATTGCGCAGTGTCTTGATCCCAGGCCTCTACGTCGCGGTTTTGAACCTTCCCGGCGTGCGCACAGCTCATGAATTCACTACCTCCTGTCCTTGTCGAACTACGTGCGGCGACCGCTGCGCTGCACCGACGCCTCGATACCCGTCTGCCGTTTTCCCGCATGGACCTGGCGTTGTACCGCGAGTTGATGAGCGCCTACTACGGCTTCTATCAACCGCTGGAGCGCGCCCTGGCGCCGTGGGGCGAGATCATCCCGGACCTGGAGTGGGGGCGGCGCAGCAAAACTCCGTACTTGCAGGCGGATTTGCGGGCGCTGGGCCTGGAAAACCTGCAGATCGATGCCTTGCCGATATGCCCCGAACTGCCCGCCATCACCAACGTGGCCCAGGCCTTGGGCGCCCTCTATGTGCTGGAAGGCGCCACCCTCGGCGGCCAGGTGTTGCGCGACCTGATCGAGATCAAGATTGGCGTGGGCTCCACCAATGGCGGCGCGTTCATGAATGTGTACGGGGCCGAGACCAGCGCCCTGTGGCAGCGCTTTATGGCGTGCCTTTACCCGCTGCGAACCGCGTACGAGCGCGTGGAGGCGGTGAAGGTCGCCGAGTCGACCTTCCTGTGTTTCGAGCAGTGGCTGGACCGCTGCGGGGTGCTGCGATGACCACGGTCGATACGCTGATCGACGATTGCGCCAGCGAGCCCATCCATATCCCCGGCTCGATCCAGCCTCACGGGTTGTTGTTGACGCTGAGCGAACCGGCGCTTGAGGTGCTGCAAGCCAGCAGCAACCTGAGCGTCGCGCTGGGCCTGGACGCGCAACGCCTGTCGGGCCAGGCGCTGGCCAGTGTGCTGGGCAGCGAAGCGGCAGTACAGGTGAGTCGTGCCCTGGCAGACCTGGACGCCTTTGAGGAGGACGTGCATCAACTGACGCTGGATGGCTACGCCTACGACATCCTGCTGCATCGTCATCAAGGCCTGCTGTTTCTCGAACTGGAGCGGAGCCTCACGCTTGAGCACAGCGCTGTGAAGCAGCTGTCCCGAACGCTGCGCCGCTTGCAGTCGGCCAAGACGCTCGACAGCTTGTACCAGATCAGCGTGACCGAGATTCGTAGCCTCACCGGTTATGACCGGGTCACCTTGTACCGCTTCGAGCAGGAAGGCCACGGCAAAGTGATTGGCGAGGCCCTCAGCGACGGCATGCAGCCGTACCTGGGATTATGTTTTCCCGCGTCGGACATCCCGCCCCAGGCACGCGAGCTGTACCGGCTGAACTGGATCCGCGCGATTCCCGACGCCGAGTACCAGCCGGTGCCGATCCTGCCGGCCCTGCGCCCCGACAACGGCCAGCCCCTGGACCTCAGCTTCGCCGTGTTGCGCAGCGTGTCCCCGGTGCACTGCCATTATTTGAAGAACATGGGCGTGCGTTCCTCCATGAGCATTTCGCTGCTCAAGGACGACCAGCTCTGGGGCCTGATCACCTGTGGTCACCGTGAGCCGTTGCGCGTGCCCCATGAACTGCGCACGGCGTGCACCAGCATCGGCCAGTTGTTGTCGATGCAGATCACGTTGCTCCAGGAGCAGCAGGAGCGCCGCCAACAACGTGACAAGGCCGCCATGGTCGAAGAGTTGGTCGCCGCCATGACCGCGGACCAGTGCGATGTGATGGAAAGCCTGTTGCCCTATGCGCAAACGCTGCTGAACCTGACCGCAGCCGGTGGCCTGGCGATACGGGTGGAAGAGCGCCTGCATGTGTTCGGCGTTTGCCCTGCACGTGCTGAAATCCACGCCTTGTACCAGTGGGTGCGCGGACAGGGCAAAGGCGTGGTGCACAGCCATCAATTGTCGGTGGACTTTCCCCCGGCGGCGGCCTACCAGGCCCATGCCAGCGGCCTGTTGGCGTTCTGCCTGCCCAAGCCGGTGGACAACGCGGTGATGTGGTTTCGCCCGGAGGTCCAGTCCTCGGTGGAGTGGAGCGGCCAGCCGGTCAAACATCAGGAACCGGGCAGCACGACCTTGAGCCCGCGCCTGTCGTTTGAGTTGTGGAAGCAGCAGGTCGATGGCAAGGCGCTGTATTGGTCGCTGTCGGAGCTACAGGCGGCGGAGAGCCTGCGGCGCAATGCCCTGGAGCATGACCTGGCGCGCCAGGTGCAACGCGAACATGCTGCGGTGCGGGCGCGTGACGAGCTGGTGGCGGTGGTCTCCCATGACCTGCGCAGCCCGCTGACCATCCTGCTGATGCAATGCGGCATGATGCGCAGCATGGTGCCCGCCGAGGACAACAAGGCGAACCGGCGCCTCTCCACCGCGATTGAAACCATGCAAAACGCCACCGCCCGCATGAACACGCTGCTGGAAGACCTGATCGATATTTCGCGCATCGAGGCCGGGCGCTACAGCGTTTCGCTGCAACGACTCGATGTGGCGGCAACCCTGGATCAGATCTGTTCGATGTGGCAACCGCTGGCGGCTGCCAAGGGTGTGGACCTGACTTGGCGCTCAGTGGACGGGCTGAGTGCCCAGGCCGACCCGGAGCGCTTGTTCCAGGTGTTTTCCAACTTGCTGGGCAACGCCCTGAAATTCACCCCGGTGGGCGGAGTGATCGAGGTGATTGCCGAGGCGGCGGGGGACGAAGTGCTGTTTCGGGTATGCGACAACGGCATCGGCATCGACCCGGCGCAACTGCCGTATATTTTCGACCGCTACTGGACCTCACGCGAGGGCAACCCCACCGGCAGCGGGCTGGGGTTGTACATCTCCCACGGCATCGTCGAAGCCCACGGCGGCACCCTGTGGGCTGAAAGCGTGATGGGGCAGGGCAGCGTGTTCAGCTTCAGGATTTCGGCTGGGGGCTGAGGCTCAGCAGCTCGAAGATCGCCTCAAGGGTTGCCTGGGGCGCCTCCTGGGGAATGTTGTGGCCCACGCCGGCCAACACCTCGCGCCGATAAAACCCGCTGAAATTTTCCAGGTCGTCATCTTCAACCGGAGCCGGACCTACGCCGTCATCAGCGCCGCACAACGAGATGCTCGGTACTGAAATCGGCGGTGGCTGCACCAGGGCCTGCTCGATGCTTTCCAGCGCCGGGTCACCCGGTGCGTACATGAAGCGGTGCCGGTAGGAATGGACCACCACCTCGACAAAATCCGGGTTATCAAACGAAGGCGCTGTCTTGCCATACAGGCTCGGCCCTTCGGCCCAGGACGGCGACCAGAGCGCCCAGAGCAACTGGCAGAACTCGCGACGATTGGCGGTCAAGCCGTCGACGCCGCGTTGGGTATGAAGGTAAAACTGATACCACAGCCGATGTTCTGTTTCCGGCGCCCGAGGCTTGGTCGACGCAGCGATATCCTGAATGTTGTAGCCATCGCCCGTCACCAGGCCGCGCACCCGTTCAGGCCAAAGCGCCGCAACGATACACGCCGCGCGTCCGCCCCAGTCATAGCCCACCAGCGTGGCTTTTTCGATGGACAGGGCATCCATGAAATCCAGCAAATCCTTGGCCAGCGCTGCTTGTTGGCCGGAGCGCATCACCTGATCGTTGATAAAGCGCGTCGGGCCATAGCCGCGCAGGTATGGCACCAATACCCGGTAGCCACGTGCGGCGACCACCGGGGCGATCTCGTCATAGCCGCGAGGGTCGTAGGGGAAGCCATGCAGCAGGATCACCACCTCACCGCCTTCCGGGCCATGGGTTTCGTAAGCGATATCGAGCATGGGCGTGCGGATGTGAAGGGTAGGCATGGAGGCTCCGAGGGTGGAGGGAAAGTGTTGGAACTGTAGACCAAGCGGGTTACCGAGTGTGGTTCGAAAGGCTGCAATTGCTTGACTTGTCTAGACCGGCCTGGCGCAAGCCGATGCAATTACCCCAAGGGTCGCGCACCTGGCACATCCACTCGCCGCCCTCGACTTCCATTGGCCCGCGATACAACGTGGCCTCTAACGTGACTGATGTTCCCGTCGGCGACCAGGCTGGCAGTGACGCCGAGTAATGCGTCGGCAGAGCGCCGATCAATACGAGCCTTGTGTCAACGATGGTGTTTGCCAAACAACCTGTGGCGAGGGAGCTTGCTCCCGTTGGGCTGCGCAGCAGCCCCAGGTTTTGTTGACTGTGTTCTTTGAGTTAGATGGCGTTGAGCTTTTTAGGGCCGCTTCGCGACCCAACGGGAGCAAGCTCCCTCGCCACAGTGAGGGGCTGACTTAAATCTCTGCGTGGGTGATGACGTCTTTAAAGTGATGCCGCCACAAATCCGCGCCCAGTTTCCCCGAGCAATCCAGCGACGAACCCACGGTCAAATCGCTGATCAGCGTGGGCTGTAATCCGGCATCAAACAACGCAAACCCGGCCGCCAGCACACAGGTATCAGTCTGGATGCCACACACCAGCACTCGGTCCGGCGCGAGGCTTTTCAGGTGGCTGATGGTCTCGGGCGTGGGCGCATAGCCGTGTTTGATGAAGATATGGTCAGCGGCGATCAGGCTGTCGTCGTCGGGCGCCGGTTGCCAGCCGAGTTGGCGAGCGAAGGGGGTTATGTTTTCGTCGTGGCGCTCTACGGTGGCCGCTGACGGCATGCGACCCAGCAGGGCGTTGATGCCGATTACCAGCCAGTCGGGCGGGGCGAAGGAGGGTTGTACATCGATGATCAGTAGGACTTGGCGCATTGGCATCCTGGTATAGATCGAAGGACCACGCATTGTGCACCGGGTACACCTCGTCTCCAAGTCTGGCGCGGTCATGTGGGAGCAGGCAAGCCAGCTCCCACAAGGTTACTCAATTGCCTTCAGATTGTGCTCGGGCTCAAGGCTGCCAAACCGTCTTCACCCCACTCAACTTCCGGTCCAGGAACGTTGCCGCGCTGATCAGCGCCAAATGGCTCAACGCCTGCGGCGTATTCCCCAAATGCCGTGCCTGGTTATCAAACTCTTCGGCATACAACCCCAGCGGGTTGGCATAGCGCAGCAACTGTTCAAACTCCAGATGCGCCTTCTCCACTTGCCCGGCCCGGGCCAGGCATTCCACGTACCAGAACGAGCACGCTGCAAACGCGCCCTCGGTGCCTTGTAGCCCATCAATCTGGCTGTCGTCGTTGCGGTAGCGGTAGACCATGCCGTCACGCACCAGGCTTTTCTGGATCGCCTCCAGTGTCGACAACCAGCGCGGGTCTGTCGCCGCAACGAAGCGCACCAGTGGCATCAACAGCATCGAGCCATCCAGCGCGGTGCTGCCGATATGCTGCACGAAGTGGCCGCGTTCTTCGTTCCAGAAGTTGCTCCAGATATCGGCATAAATCGCCTGGCGAGTCTGGTCCCAACGGGCAAACGGCGCCGGTAGCGAGCGCTTGGACGCCAGTCGAATCGCCCGGTCCAGCGCCACCCAGCACATCAGCCTTGAGTGCAGGAAGTGATGCTGCTCACCGCGCATTTCCCAGATGCCGACGTCTTTGTGGTTCCAGGTTTCGCAGACCTGGTCGGCTACTTCCACCGTGTGTTTCCAGCCCTCATGGGAGATGGCCTCACCGTATTTGTTGACCAGGTATACCGCGTCCATCAACTCGCCGTAGATATCCAGTTGCACCTGGTCGTACGCCTCGTTGCCGATGCGCACCGGTTGCGCGCCGCCGTGGCCGCTGAGGTGGCTCAGCTCGGTTTCCGGCAGTTCCTGGCGGCCGTCGATGCCGTACAGGATGTTGATTTTCATCGGCTGATCGCAGCAGTCACCCACCCGGCCTTTCAACCAGCGCATGTAGCCGTTGGCTTCCTCGATAAACCCCAGGCGCATGAACGCGTAGACGGTGAACGAGGCGTCGCGGATCCAGGTGTAGCGGTAGTCCCAGTTGCGCTCGCCGCCGGGTGTTTCCGGCAGGCCGAAGGTGGCGGCGGCGAGGATTGCACCGTGTTTGCGCGAGGTCAAAAGCTTCAAGGCCAGGGCCGAACGATTGACCATCTCGCGCCAGCGCCCACGGTAGTTGGATTGGGAAATCCAGCCGCGCCAGAACTTCAGGGTGCGCTCCAGGCACAGGTCGGTGCAGTCGTTTTTGACTCGGGCATCGTCCAGCCCGCCGAGGACAAACTCGGCGCCTTCTTCCTGGCCGAGTTCAAAGGATGCTACGGCAGCGTCGCCATCCAACTGCAGGGTGTGGCTGCTGGTCAGGCGCAGGCCGGGTTGGTCTGCGGCCTCAAACAACACGTCGCCGTCATCTTGAGTGGCCCGGGTCTGGGCGCGGGCGTAGTCATGTCGCACTGCGCAGCGCATATGGATGCTCGCTTTGCCGCTGACCACCCGCACCCGCCGAATCAGGATCGGCAGGTCGTCAACTTCTTCACTGACGGTCAAGAAATCGGTAATTTCCACCACCGCGTCATTACTCAACCAGCGGGTTTGCAGCACGTTGGTGTCGGGCAGGTAGATCTGCTCGCGGCGGGCGTCGGGCAGGTCCGGCGTGAGCTGGAAGATGCCGGCGGCGGGGGAGTCCAGCAATGAGCAAAAGATGGAGGGGCTGTCGAACTCCGGCCAGCAGAAAAAATCGATGCTGCCTTTGTCGTTCACCAGCGCTGCACTGCGCATGTCGCCGATGATGCCGTGGGCATCAACGGCACTTTGTGGTTCGTTTTTCAGATCAACCATTGCCACGAAACTCCGGATAAAGGCTCATGCCGCCATCAATGAACAGGGTGCTGCCCACCACGTAGTCGGAGGCATCACTGGCCAGCCACACCACCGCGTTGGCCACGTCTTCGACGTCACCCACGCGGCCATAGGGAATCAACTTGAGCAGTTCCACTTCGGCCGCGCCTTCGGTGGCGGCGCGGTTGATGGCCGTGCGGATCGCTCCCGGCGCAACGCCGTTGATGCGGATGCGCTGCTGGCTGACTTCCTGGGCCAGGGTGCGCATCAGCATTTCCACGCCGCCCTTGGACGCGGCGTAGTTCACGTGCCCGGCCCAGGGAATCACCTGGTGCACCGAACTCATGTGGATAATCTTCCCGGCAGCCCGGGAAACACCTTCGCGGATGCCCTGGCGGTTGAAGATGCGCAACGCGGCGCGGGCGCAGAGGAACTGGCCGGTGAGGTTGACGCCGATCACGGTGTTCCAGTCGTCGAGGGTCATGTCCACGGCAGCGGCGTCTTTCTGCATGCCCGAGTTGGCCACCAGGATGTCCAAGTGCCCGAAGGCATCAAGGGTCTGGGCAAACAGGCGCTCCACATCGGCCTCTTTCGACACGTCGGCGCCAATCGCAATGGCCCGGCCGCCGTTGGCGTTGATCTGCGCCGCCAGTGCTTCAGCGGGCGCCGCCTGGGCGTTGTAGTTCAGTACCACGGCGGCTCCGGCCTCGGCCAGGGCCTTGGCGGCCCCCGCGCCGATTCCGGAACTGGCGCCAGTCACCAGCGCCACTTGTTGCTCCAACGAAATGCGCATTGCCCACCCAACCTTTTTCAGAGTGCCCAACTAGCTGACTGGCGGGGCGGCCTACAAGTTCACCGGCTGTCTGGAATGCGACGATGGCTGTCTATATCTATCGTTTTTGCCACAGGACTTTTCGCTAGAATCGACGCTTGATTGATGCGAGACCTCAGCCGATGAACAGCCCACCCCGCCCGTGGCTTGAAGCCTACGCCGACAACTACCGCAACGATGACGTGGTGCATCCCCATTGCCACGCCCAGGCGCAATTGATCCACGGCGTGTCCGGGGTGATGGTGGTCAGCACCGCCCAGGGCAGTTGGCTGGTGCCGTCCGGGCATGCGTTGTGGGTGCCGGCCGGCACCCCGCATGAGATCCGCATGGCCGGCGAGGTGCATATGCGCACGCTGTTCCTGATGCCCGAGGCCGAGCCGGGGCTGGGGCGCACCTGCCAGGTGATTGAAGTGTCGGCATTGCTGCGGGAGCTGATCGTCGCCGCCACGCAGATTGCCGGGCACCACAGCCCGCGTCTGCAGGCCATGATCGAGTTGATCCGCATGGAACTGCTCGCCGCGCCGGTTGTGGCGATGCACGTGCCGGTGCCCGGCGAAGCACGGCTGGCCAGGCTGTGCACGCATTTCATCCGCAACCCTTCTGACGACAGCAGCCTGGAATCCTGGGCCGACAGCCTGAACATGAGCGCCCGCACCCTGAGCCGGGTGTTCCAGCGGGAGTTGGGCATGAGTTTCGGTGAATGGCGCAAGCGTGCGCGGTTGGCCCTGAGCTTGAAGTTGCTGGCCCAGGGCGTGTCGATCCTGGAGGTGGCGCTGGAGCATGGTTACCAGAGCCCGAGTGCGTTCAGCGCGATGTTTCGCAAGTCGCTGGGTTATCCGCCAAGTCATTTTCGGCCCGGAGTTTAGTGTTGCGTCAGGTAACGCTATTGTCCGTTTAGCGACGATACATGGCCCTGACGCGGGCGAATCGGACAGGCCATCTGCCTAATCTGCAAGGCTCCTTCTTGAGCGAGCCTTGTGATGCACAGCCCTTCTTTTCACCCATGGATGCCCATCGCCCTGTTGAGTGTGCTGGCCGGGTGCACTGGTGTGCCCGGTCAACCGTCGACCGTCACGGCGCAGCCTGCACCGCGGCTCTCCGCCGAGTCGGCCGAGGCGTTGCCCGCCCGTTGGTGGCAGCTGTACCGCGACCCGCAACTGGACGCCCTGGTGGCGCGGGCCCTGCACCAGAACAAAGACCTCGAAGCCGCCGCCGCCCATGTCGATGCGTTGCTGGCGCAGCTGGAACAGGCAGACGGCGAGCGCCTGCCGTCGACTTCCCTGGATTATGGCCTGGCCTACGGTCGCAGCCGCGATGACCAGACGCTGGCCCAGGCGACTAACCGTCATGCCGGTGCCGAATGGAGCCACACCCCTGAGTTTTCCCTGAACTACACCCTCGATTTGTGGGGCGAGGTGCGTTATCGCATCGCTGCGGCACGGGCGGATGCCCAGGTGGCGCGGGCGCTGGAGGATGAGCTGCGGGTGACGGTGGCCGCGCAGACGGCGCGCGCCTATGCCCAGGCCTGCGTCTATGGTGTGCGCGAACAGGTGCAGGCGCACTCGGTGCAGTTGTTGGAGCAGAGCGTCGCGGTCACGCAGAAGCTGCAAAAGGCCGGCGCGGCCACGCAACTCGACCTGGCGCGCCTGCAAGGGTTGCTGGAAGAAACCCGGGCACCGTTGCCGATGTTCACGGCCCGGCGCAGCAGCGCGCTGTATGAGTTGGCCGTGCTCAGCGGGTTGCCGCCGGAGCAGGTCACGCCACGCAGCTGTACCCAGGCGCCGCAGTTGCAGGCGCCTTTGCCGGTGGGCGAGGGTTGGGCACTGGTGCAACGGCGGCCGGACATCCGCCGCGCCGAAGGGCAATTGCGCGCAGCCACCTTGACGGTGGGCCTGTCCCGCGCCGAGCTTTACCCGCGGATCACCTTCGGCGCGATGCTCGGTTCGTCCGCCAGCAGCCTGGGCAAACTCGGGGACCGCTACGCCACGGTGTATTCCGTCGGGCCGCTGGTGTCCTGGCGCTTTCCCAACCGGCAGGTCGCCCAGGCGCGGGTCAGGCAGAGCCAGGCCGAAGCGCGCCAGGCCCTGGCACGGTTTGACGGTACGGTGCTCAACGCACTGAAGCAGGTGGAGCAGGCCATGGCCCTGTACCAGGGCGAACAGCAGCGTGGGCAGGCCCTGGCCGCCGCCCTGGACAACAACCGCCGCGCCTTCGACCTGGCCTCCCGCAGCTACCATTCCGGCGCGCTGGATGCCCTGCAACTGCTGGACAGCGAACGCAGCCTGGTGGGCCTTGAAGCCCGCGTGGCCGAGTCCGACCTGCGCTTGATCAACCGCCAGATCGACCTGTTCCAGGCCCTCGGTGGCGGCTGGCAGCGTGACGATCCAACCGCCCCCTTATCTGTCGCTGTCAATGGAGCCAAACCATGAACCAGGCTGTTGAACCCATTCGCCTGACCGTTATGCAACGCCATCGTCGCGCCCTGGTGACCACTGCATCGCTCGCTACGTTGCTGGGGCTGGCAGCCTTTGCCGGGTATTGGTGGCAGTGGGGGCGTTTTCTGGAAGAAACCGATGATGCCTATGTACGCGCCGATTGGGTCGCCATCAGCCCACGGATTGCCGGGTATGTGGCCCAGGTACTGGTGGAAGACAACCAGCCGGTCAAGGCCGGCGATGTACTGGTGCGTATCGACGACCGGGATTTCACCGAGCGTCTGAACAGCGCCCAGGCGCAACTGCAACAGGCGCAAGCAGCAGCGAGCGCACAGCAGGCATCGGTGCAAACCCTCGACGCGCAAATGGGCGAGCAACAGCAACGCATCGCCCAGGCCCGGGCGGAACTGAGCAGTGGCGAGGCCGAAGCCCGGCGCGCGCGGCTCGATTACCAGCGTTATCGTGAACTGGTCGCGCAACAGGTGGCCAGCGCCCAGCACCTGGAAACCGTCAGCGCCAGCCAGGCCAAGGCCCAGGCGGCCCTGGCCCAGGCCAGCGCCCAAGTCGCGCGGCAGCAGGCGCAGTTGCAGGTCTTGCAGGCACGCCGGCAACAGGTGCAGGCGCAAATCGTCGAGCATCAGGCACGCATCGGCGAGGCCCAGGCCAACCTCGCGCTGGCCCGCAATGCGTTGAAGGACACCGAGATCCGCGCGCCTTTTGACGGCGTGGTGGGCCAGCGCAAGGTCCGGCGCCAGCAATACGTGATGCCCGGCCTGCCGCTGTTGGCTGTGGTGCCGGTGGAGCAGGCCTATGTGATTGCCAACTACAAGGAAACCCAGTTGCAGCACATGGCGCCGGGGCAGTCGGTGGAAATCGCGGTGGACAGTTTTGCCGGCGCACATTGGCACGGCAAAGTGGAAAGCATCGCCCCCGGCTCCGGTGCGGTGTTCGCGCTGTTGCCGCCGGACAACGCCACCGGCAACTTCACCAAGATCGTCCAGCGGTTTCCGGTAAAGATTCGCCTGGAACCCGGTGAGTCGCGGGTACTGCCGGGCATGTCGGTGATTGCCACGGTTGACACCCGCCCTGCCGCCAGCCAGGAGCACGTCCATGGAGGCTGAAGGGCGTGTGCCGTTTCGCGCCTGGGTCGCGGTGATCGGCGGGCTGTTCGGCTGCTTCATGGCCGGGATGAACGTGCACGTCACCAGCGCCGCACTGCCGGAAATCGAAGGTGCACTGGGCGCGACGTTTGAGGAGGGTTCGTGGATTTCCACCGCTTACCTGGTGGCGGAGATCATCATGATTCCCCTCACCGCGTGGCTGGTGCAGGTGTTTTCCCTGCGCCGGGTGATGTTGTGGGGCTCGGGGATATTCCTGGTGGCCTCGGTGGCGTGTTCGCTGTCGCCCAACCTGCAAGTGATGATCCTGATCCGGGTGGTGCAGGGCGCGGCCGGGGCGGTGCTGATTCCCTTGTCATTCCAACTGATCATCACCGAGCTGCCGCCCAGCAAGATCCCGCTGGGCATGGCCTTGTTCAGCCTGGCCAACAGTGTGGCCCAGGCCGCCGGGCCGTCGATTGGCGGCTGGCTGACCGATGCCTATTCCTGGCGCTGGATCTTCTACCTGCAACTGTTCCCGGGGATCGCGTTGCTGGCGGCGGTGGCCTGGTCCATTGACCGCCAGCCGATGCAGCTGGGCCTGCTGCGCCAGGGCGACTGGCTGGGTATCGGCTGCATGGTGCTGGGCCTGGGCGCGTTGCAGATCGTGCTGGAGGAGGGCGGTCGCAAGGACTGGTTCGGCTCGCCCTTTATCGTGTGGATGACACTGCTGGCGGTGGTGGGCCTGATCGGCTTCGTTGCCCGGCAATTATGGGGCGCGCACGCCTTTATCAACCTGCGACTGTTGGGCCACTACAACTTTGGGGTGGCCAGCGTGGCGATGTTTATCTTCGGCGCCAGTACCTATGGCCTGGTGTTCCTGGTGCCCAACTACCTGTCGCAATTGCAGCACTACAACGCCAGCGAAATTGGCGTGAGCCTGATCGCGTATGGTCTGGTGCAACTGATCATGGCGCCGTTTTTGCCGCGCCTGATGAAGTGGGTCAGCGCCAAAATGCTGGTGGCTTCGGGGTTCGCGATCATGGCTTTGGGCTGCTGGATGGGTGCGCACTTGTCGGCGGACAGCGCCAGCAATGTGATCGTGCCCTCGATCGTGGTACGCGGCATGGGCCAGCCGCTGATCATGGTGGCGTTGTCGGTGCTTGCGGTGCATGGGCTGGCCAAGGCGCAGGCGGGGTCGGCGTCGGCGGTGTTCTCGATGCTGCGCAACCTGGGGGGCGCGGTTGGCACGGCGCTGCTGGCGCAATTGGTGGTGGTGCGCGAGCGGGTGCATTCGGCGCGTATTGGCGAGTCGGTGACGCTGTTTGACCCGACCTTGCAACAGCAGCTTCCCGGTGGCGGGGTGCTGCAGGATCAATTGCCGGAACATCAGGTGGTGCTGAACCTGCTGGACCAGAGTGTTCGTCATCAGGCGTTTTTGATGGCTTACAGTGATGCGTTCTTTCTGGCGTGCGTGGCGTTGGCGGCGTGTGGGGTGGCGGCGTTGATGTTGCGGCGTATCTAGGGGCAGTGCTGTGGTTGACTTTCCGGCGTTCGGCCAGCGTGGTTTA
>NZ_JACAPT010000045.1:60099-76827 GCF_013385565.1 Pseudomonas sp. E6002
CAGCGGCCTCCCGGCCGGCTTGAGTGGGGCACGGTCAAAAATGTGGGAGCGGGCTTGCTCGCGAAGGACGTTAACGATGACGTTGGCGTCCTGAATGAACGCGGCGGCCTCCCGTTTTTCGCCGGCAAGCCAGCTCCTACAGAAAAGCAGCGCTGCTTTTGATCTTGATCTGACTGTCTCATTCAGCCCGGCGCGGGTGAGCAACCGTGTCGAATCGCAAGCCATTTCAGCGAACGACATTGGGCTTCAACCCGCGCAACAACAACTCCAGCCCTTGCAAGGCTTCTTCCAGCCGCGCCCCCGGGTGTTCATCCTGAGCGATCCACAGCGATGCGCTTACCAGGCTGCCATTGATCAGCCTCGCTAGCGCCTGGCTGCACGCCTGCTCGATGAGGCCCGCTTGCATCAAGTCATCGAGCAGCTGGCGCAGCGAGTCCACGCATTGCTGCTGGTCGGTGGCACCCAGCACCGCCGGCGCATCTTGCAGCACAATGCGCTGGACCTCGGGATCCTGAGCCATGCGCAAATAAACCCGGCAGCGCTCGCAAAACCCTTCCCAAGGATCAACCGCCTGCTCCGAGATACGCTGCAGGCTCGCGTCCATTTCACCGTCGAGCTGCGCAACCACTGCCGCGAGCAAGCCTTTCTTGTCGCCAAAATGATGGTACAACGCACCCCGGGTCAGGCCGGCGCGAGCGGTGAAATCGTCCATCGACGTCTGGGCGTAGCCTTGTGTGGCGAAGGCCTGGCGGGCGCTGGCGATCAGGCGGGCGCGGGTGTCTTCGATCATGTCTGCACGGGCTCGGCTCATGGGTAAGGCTCACAATAGGTGATTGACATACGACGCGTATGTTACGCATGATTTGTCACATACGCACCGTATGTATTTTGCCCCGAACACCTCGAATAGCAAGTTTCAGGGCGCTCAGGAAGAGGTTACACACCATGGCAAACCCCTACGCCGAGCTGTTCCAGGCGCCAGGTTCCAGGGCTTTTGTATTGGCGGGCATGCTCGCCCGCATGCCGATCTCCATGACCGGGATCGGCTTGATCACCATGCTGTCGCAAGTGCACGGCGGTTACGGTTTGGCCGGTGCGGTGACCGCTACCTTCGCCCTGGCCACCGCGTTTTGCGCGCCCCAGGTCTCACGGTTGGTGGACCGTTATGGCCAGGGCCGGGTGTTGCCGGTGGCCGCGTCCATCGGCGGCGGCGCGCTGCTGCTGCTGTTGCTCTGCACCCGGGTGCAGGCGCCAACGTGGACGCTGTTCGTCTTTGCCGCGCTGGCCGGCTGCATGCCCAACATGTCGGCCATGGTGCGGGCGCGCTGGACCGAGCTGTATCGCGGCCAGCCCAAACTGCAAACGGCGTTTGCCCTGGAGTCGGTGCTCGACGAGGTGGTGTTCATCATTGGCCCGCCGGTCTCGGTGGGTCTGTGCGTGCTGCTGTTCCCCGAAGCGGGGCCGTTGATTGCCGCGCTGTTTCTGGCAGTGGGCGTGACCGCCTTTGTGCTGCAACGCCAGACCGAGCCACCGGTGCATGAACATCACGCCGAGCACGGCCGTTGGCTGATCGCCTCGCCCTCGGTGTTGATCCTGATGGTGCTGTTGATGGCCATGGGCATCATCGTTGGGGTGGTGGATGTGGTCAGTGTCGCGTTCGCCCAGCATCAGGGCCAGCCCGCCGCGGCGAGCATTGTATTGTCGGTATACGCCATCGGTTCGTGCCTGGCCGGGCTGGCGTTCGGTGCGCTCAAGTTGAAAGCACCGCTGCCGCGCCAGTTCTTGTACTGCGGCGTGGCCACCGCCGTGACCACGCTGCCGTTGTTGCTGGTGACGAATATTCTGGGGTTGGCGGCCGCGATCTTCATCTCCGGCCTGTTCTTCGCCCCGACCCTGATCGTGTCCATGGCCCTGGTGGAACAAATCGTTCCGCCCAGCCGCTTGACCGAAGGCATGACCTGGCTGATCACCGGCCTGAGCATCGGCGTGGCCATTGGTGCTGCCAGCTCCGGCTGGATGATCGACCGCTTCGGCGCACCCAGCGGGTTCTGGGTGGCGCTGGCGGCGGGTGCGGTGGTGCTTGGGGCGGCGGTGCTGGGGTATCGGCGGCTGGGGTGATTACCCGGTCACCAGTGCGCCGCGATGTTGCAGGAATTCGTTCAGCGCCTGGCGCGTGAGATCGTTCAACGTGACTTTTTGCCGGGTCGCGGCGAGGGCGGCGGCCAGGTGGAGGTCATGGCCGACACGGACGTTGAACGAACCCTTGCAGGGCTTTTCCGGTGCTTGCCCAAGGGCCTGGCAGGTCTCGATGTAGTCGTCCACGGCGGTGCAAAAGGCGGCGTCCAGTTCGGCGACAGTTTTGCCCTCGTAGCTGACCAGGGCCTTGATGAAAAGCAGCTTTCCGAACAGGCAGTTGTCTTCGATGCTGGCTTCGATGGAGCCGATGTAGCCTTTGTGTTTCAGCTGGTTGTTCACTGAATCAGTTCTCCTGATTTCAATTGTTCGATGATCTGGCGCCGAATGTAGTGTTTCAGTTCGTTGCCGGGGTGAGGCTTGTGCAGGGTGATCATTGCACTGGGGTCGCCTATGTCGAACCTGACCCGGCTACCCGCCCCTTCGATTTGCGTGTATCCCAGGCGCCGCAGCAGCGTGACGAGTTCGCGCCAGGTAAAGGCCGATTGCTCATTGAGCAGTTTGGCCAGCAGCTTTTCATTTTTCGACACGGCGATTCTCGCCTGCAACTAAATGTAGTTGCAATTGATGGGTTGCGTCAATGATAGGACAGCCGCGCCGAGCCTCTCGGTGTTTGATGTAACCCTTGATGACACCGTGGTCTGCGCCCCCAATCCCCCGCTAATTTTTCCCTTCCGGATTCGTTTTATAGGGACGACGTGCCTTTGTGCTTCCTGCCTATTGCCCCGGATCCCAAGAAATGAACGCTGAAGACTCCTTGAAACTTGCTCGCCGGTTTATCGGGTTGCCCCTGGAAAAACGCCAGATGTTCCTCCAGGCGCTACACAAGGAAGGGGTGGATTTTTCCCGGTTTCCGATCCCGGCAGGGGTGGAGGCCGAGGACCGGCAGGCGCTGTCCTATGCGCAGCAGCGGATGTGGTTTCTGTGGCAACTGGACCCGGCCAGTGGCGCCTATAACCTGCCCGGCGCGGTACGGCTCAAGGGCGCCTTGAGCCTGCCGGCGATCGAGCAGGCGTTCGCCAGCCTGGTGGCCCGCCATGAGACGTTGCGCACGGTGTTCCAGCGCCAGGCGGATGATCGTCTGTTGCAAGTGGCCGCGCAGTCGCCGCTGGTTGTCGAACAGTTGGACTTCAGCGTCCTGGCACCCGCCGAGCGTGAGCAGGCGGTGATGCAGGCCGCTACCCGTCAGTCGCTGTTGCCCTTCGACCTGGCCAACGGCCCGCTGCTGCGGGTGCAATTGCTCAAGCTGGCCGAGCAGGAACACGTGCTGCTGCTGACCTTGCACCACATCGTGTCCGACGGCTGGTCGATGAACGTGCTGATCGACGAGTTCATTCGCTGCTACGACGCCCATGAGCGCAACGAGCCGCCGCAACTGCCGGCCTTGCCGATCCAGTACAGCGACTACGCCCTGTGGCAGCGCCGCTGGCTGGAGGCCGGCGAGCAGGCTCGTCAGCTGGAATACTGGCAGGCACGCCTGGGAGATGAGCACCCGGTACTGGAGTTGCCCATCGACCATCCACGCCCGGCGATGCCCAGCTACCAGGGCACCCGGCATGACTTTGCGATTGATCCGGCGCTGGCTGCGCAGTTGCGCAGTTGCGCGCAAAAACACAATGTGACCTTGTTCATGTTGCTGCTCGGCGCGTTCAACGTGCTGCTGCATCGCTACACCGGGCAGGGCGACATTCGGGTTGGCGTGCCGATTGCCAACCGCAACCGCAGCGAAGTCGAAGGGCTGATCGGTTTCTTCGTCAATAC
Source organism: Pseudomonas sp. E6002 (assembly GCF_013385565.1). Classification (NCBI taxonomy): domain Bacteria; kingdom Pseudomonadati; phylum Pseudomonadota; class Gammaproteobacteria; order Pseudomonadales; family Pseudomonadaceae; genus Pseudomonas; species Pseudomonas sp. E6002. Next base: position 64,054 of record NZ_JACAPT010000045.1, read on the forward strand.
CCAGGTGTTGCGCACCGAACTGACCGGGCAAACCCGCGTCGACGAATTGCTGCAAGGCATCAAGGAACACGCACTGGGCGCCCAGGCCCATCAGGAATTGCCGTTCGAACGCCTGGTAGAAGCCTTGAAAGTCGAGCGCAGCCTGAGCCACACGCCGCTGTTCCAGGTGATGTACAACCATCAGCCGCAAGTGGCGGACATCGCCGCGGTCAACACCGCCTCCGGGCTTGAACTGTCCCTGGTGCAATGGCAAGGCCGTACCACCCAGTTTGACCTGAGCCTGGACACCTACGAGAAGTCCGGCACCCTGCACGCCGCGCTGACCTATGCCAATGACCTGTTCGACGCCGCCACCATCGAGCGCATGGCCCGGCACTGGCTCAGCCTGTTGCAGGCGATGGTCGCCGATGGCAGCCAGCGCATCGGTGAACTGCCGATGCTCGCCGCCGCAGAGCAGCACGTGCTGGTGCATGACTGGAACCAGACGGCCGAAACGTACCCGACCGAACGTGGCATCCACCACCTGATCGAAGACCAGGTACAACGCACTCCGCACGCCGTTGCCCTGGTGTTCGGCGCGACGCAGTTGACCTACGCGCAGCTCGACGCGCGCGCCAACCAGTTGGCCCATGCCCTGCGCGAGCAGGGTGTTGGCCCGGACGTACTGGTGGGGATCTGCATCGAGCGCTCCATCGAAATGGTGGTCGGCCTGCTGGCGATTCTCAAGGCCGGCGGCGCCTACGTCCCGCTGGACCCTGAATACCCCCGCGAACGCCTGGCTTACATGATCGAAGACAGTGGCATCGGGCTGCTGCTCAGCCAGCAGAGCCTGCTGTCGACCTTGCCGGTCGACGGCATCCACGTCATCGCACTCGACCAGGCACAAGGCTGGCTCGACGATTACGGCCGCGAGCCTCTGGCCGTCAACGTGCACGCGCTGAACCTCGCCTATGTGATCTACACCTCCGGCTCCACCGGCAAGCCCAAGGGCGCAGGCAACAGCCATCGTGCGCTGGTCAACCGCCTGTGCTGGATGCAGCAGGCTTATGGCCTGGATGCCAGCGACGCAGTGTTGCAGAAAACCCCGTTCAGCTTTGACGTGTCGGTGTGGGAGTTCTTCTGGCCATTGATGAGCGGCGCACGGCTGGTGGTCGCAGCACCCGGCGAGCATCGCGAGCCGGCTCGCCTGATCGAGACCATTGGCGAGCACGCTATCACCACGCTGCACTTCGTACCGTCGATGCTGCAGGCATTTATCCACGAGCCGGGCGTGCAGGCCTGCGCCAGCCTCAAGCGCATCGTATGCAGTGGCGAGGCGCTGGCGCTGGATGCGCAGTTGCAGGTGTTCGCCAAGCTTCCGGGCGCCGGGTTGTACAACCTCTACGGCCCGACGGAAGCGGCCATCGACGTCACCCATTGGACCTGCATCGACGAAGGTGCCGACAGCGTGCCCATCGGCCGCCCCATTGCCAATCTGGGAACCTACATCCTCGACGCGCAACTCAACCCTGTGCCGGCAGGCGTCAGCGGTGAGCTTTACCTCGGTGGCACCGGGCTGGCCCGCAGTTACCACCGCCGCGCGGCGCTCACCGCCGAGCGTTTTGTGCCGTGCCCGTTCAATGACGGTGCGCGGCTGTACCGGACCGGCGACCGGGTGCGCCAGCGCGCCGACGGTGTGATCGAATACCTCGGCCGCCTCGATCATCAGGTCAAGCTGCGCGGCCTGCGTATCGAGCTGGGTGAAATCGAGACCCGCCTGATGCAACACCCGCTGGTGCGCGAGGCCGTGGTGCTGGTGCAGGGGGGCAAACAGTTGGTTGCTTACCTGGTGCTGGAGGGAGGCGAGCCTGCCACGCCGTGGCAACCGGAGCTCAAGGCGTGGCTGTTGAACAGCCTGCCGGAATACATGGTGCCCACCCACCTGATGCCGCTGGTGAAGCTGCCAGTGACCGCCAACGGCAAGCTCGACCGCAAAGCCTTGCCGTTGCCGGACGCTGCGCCGCAGCAGGCGTTTGTGGCGCCACAGGATGCATTGCAAAAAGCCCTGGCGGCGATCTGGGAGGATGTGCTCGGTCTTGAGCGCGTCGGCCTCGAAGACAACTTCTTCGAGCTGGGCGGCGATTCGATCATCTCCATCCAGGTGGTCAGCCGTGCGCGGCAGGCCGGCATCCGCGTCAGCCCGCGTGACCTGTTCCAGTACCAGACCGTGCGCAGCCTGGCACTGGTCGCCACCCTCGATAAACGCTCGGCGGTGGATCAGGGGCCGGTGAGCGGTGATGCCGTGCTCGGGCCGATCCAGCAGCATTTCTTCAGCCGCGGGATGCCGGTGCGCGAACACTGGAACCAATCGCTGCTGCTGACTCCCCGTGAGGCCTTGAATGCGCAGTGGCTCGATACAGCGCTGACGCACATCATCAATCACCACGATGCCTTGCGCCTGCGTTTTACCGAAAGCACCGAGGGCTGGCAGCAAAACCACGATGCTCCAGTGGCCAGCGCTGATCTGTGGCTACGCGATGCCGAGTCGGCGGAACACCTGAATACCTTGTGCAACGAGGCGCAGCGCAGCCTTGACCTGCAAAACGGCCCGCTGTTGCGAGCCTTGCTGGTCACGCTGGCCGATGGCAGCCAGAGGCTGGCGCTGATCGTTCACCACCTGGTGGTCGACGGTGTGTCCTGGCGCGTATTACTGGAAGATCTGCAGCAGGCTTACGAACAATTGGCGGCAGGCGGCGGCATTGAGCTGCCGCCGAAAACCAGTGCATTCCAGGGCTGGACTGCGCGGCTCGAACAGCAAGTGCAGCGCTTCGATGAACAACTGATGTACTGGAAAACACAGCATCAGGATGCGAAGGATCTGCCGTGCGACCGACCTGACGCCAGCCTGCAAAATGCGCAGGGTGAAAAAATCGAGTGGCGACTCGACGCCGAACGGACCCGTCAGTTGCTGCAACAGGCGCCCGCCGCGTACCGCACGCAGGTCAATGACCTGCTGCTCACCGCGTTGGCCCGCACCATCAGTCGCTGGAGCGGTCAGGCAGGCACGCTGATCGAGCTTGAAGGCCATGGCCGCGAAGACCTGTTCGATGACATCGACCTGAGTCGCACCGTGGGTTGGTTCACCAGCCTGTTCGCGGTCAACCTCACCGCCCGCGATGACCTCGACGGTTCGATCAAGTCGATCAAGGAGCAACTGCGCGCGGTGCCGGACAAAGGCCTGGGCTATGGCGTGCTGCGTCATCTGGCGTCCCCGGCAGTACGCGCCGAGCTGGCGGCACTGGCGCCACCGCGGATCACCTTCAACTACCTGGGCCAGTTCGACCGTCAGTTCGACGACGCGGCCTTGTTTGTGCCGTCTGCCGAAACCAGCGGTGTGGCACAGGATCTGGCGGCACCATTGGCCAACTGGCTGACGGTTGAAGGCCAGGTCTATGGCGGCGAACTGTCGATGAGCTGGGGCTTCAGCCGCGAGATGTTCGACAGCGCGACAGTGCAGCAACTGGTGGACCGCTATGCCAGCGAGCTGCATGCACTGATCGAACACTGCTGCACCTTGCCGGCCGCGCAAGCCACGCCATCGGACTTCCCGCTGGCGCGGGTGACCCAGGCGCAACTGGATGCGCTGCCGGTGCCGGCCGGTCAGCTCGACGATCTCTATCCGCTGTCGCCCATGCAGCAAGGGTTGCTGTTCCATACCCTGTACGAACAGGCGGCGGGTGAGTACATCAACCAGTTGCGCGTCGACGTGCAGGGCCTGGATCCCGAGCGTTTCCGCGCGGCTTGGCAGGCCAGCGTCGATGCGCAAGACATCCTGCGCAGCGGTTTCGTCTGGCAGGGCGAGCTGGCGCAACCGCTGCAGATCGTGCACAAGCAGGTGCAACTGCCGTTCGCCACCCTGGATTGGCGGGCCCGTGACGATCAGCCGGCGGCCCTCGCGGCGCTGGCCGATGCCGAGCGAGCGCAAGGGTTTGACCTGGCCTGTGCGCCCCTGCTGCGCCTGGTACTGGTGCAGACCGGCAGTGACCAATGGCACCTGATTTACACCCATCACCACATCCTGATGGACGGCTGGAGCAACTCGCAGTTGCTCGGCGAAGTATTGCAGCGCTATAGCGGCCGCACACCGGCGAATGCCGGCGGCCGCTATCGCGACTACATCGCCTGGCTGCAACGTCAGGACGCCCAGTTGAGCCAGGACTTCTGGAGCGAACAACTGGCCGCGCTGCAAGCGCCGACCCGGCTGGCCCGCGCGGCCACCGCAGGCGCGCGCCAGAGCGGTCACGGCGACCATTACCTGACGCTGGACGAGCAACGCACCCAGGCGCTGGAAGCGTTTGCCCGCCAGCAGAAAATCACCGTCAACACCCTCGTGCAAGCCGCGTGGCTGCTGTTGCTGCAACGCTATACCGGACACGAAGCAGTCGCGTTCGGTGCGACCGTGGCCGGTCGTCCGGCGGACTTGCCGGGCATCGAGCAACAGGTCGGCCTGTTCATCAACACCCTCCCGGTGATCGGCGCACCGCGTCCCGATCAAAGCGTCGGCCAATGGTTGCAAACGGTACAGGCGCAGAATCTCAGCCTGCGTGACTTCGAACACACGCCGCTGGCGGACATCCAACGTTGGGCCGGGCAGGGCGGTGAAGCGCTGTTCGACAATATCCTGGTGTTCGAAAACTATCCGGTAGCCCAGGCGCTGAGCCAGGCCGGGCAGGGGCTGGTGTTCGGCGATGTGGGTAACCTGGAGCAGACGCACTACGCGCTGAGCGTGGCGGTGACCCTCGGCCGGCAGCTGGCGTTGCATTACAGCTTCGACCGCGGCCAATTCGCGAGCGAGGTGGTCGAAGGCATCAGTGCGCATTTGCTGCAACTGCTTGAACAGTTTGCCGAGTCGGCAGAACGCAACCTGGGTGAAATCGCCCTGGCAAGCCGCGACGAACAGGCCCGCCAGCAAGCGCAGAACCATCCACAGCCGTACCCGGTGGACATCGGCGTGCATCAGCGCATTGCCACCCTGGCGGCCGAGCGCCCGCAACGCACAGCGGTGATTTTCAACGATCGGCAGTTCAGCTACGGTGAAATCGACCAGCGCGCCAACCAACTGGCCCACGCGCTGATCGCCCGCGGCGTTGGCGCTGAAACCCGTGTGGGTGTGGCGTTGCCGCGCAGCGAGTCGGTAATTGTGGCGTTGCTGGCGGTGCTCAAGGCCGGCGGCGCTTATGTGCCGCTGGACACCCTCTACCCGCGCGAGCGCCTGGCCTACCTGATCGAGGATTCGGGGCTGGCGCTGCTGATCAGCGATTCGTCGGTGTCGGCGCAGCTGCCGGTTGCCGAATCGGTACCCTTGCTGGAGCTGGACCGTCTTGATCTGCGTGAGCAGTCGATCAAGGCACCCTCGGTGCAGCTCGACCCGCACAACCTTGCGTATGTGATCTACACCTCCGGCTCCACTGGCAATCCGAAAGGCGTCAGCGTTGCCCACGGTCCATTGGCCATGCATTGCCAGGCCATCGGCCAGCGCTATGAAATGCGCGACAGCGACTGTGAGTTCCACTTCATGTCGTTCGCCTTCGACGGTGCCCACGAGCGCTGGCTGACCAGCCTGACTCACGGGGCTTCGCTGCTGATTCGCGACGACACGCTGTGGACGCCGGAGCAGACCTACAACGCCATGATCGAACACGGCGTGACCGTGGTCGCGTTCCCGCCGGTGTACCTGCAACAACTGGCCGAACATGCCGAGCGCGTCGGCAATCCACCGAAGGTGCGCATCTATTGCTTTGGCGGTGACGCGGTGCCGAACGCCAGTTTCGAGCGGGTCAAGCGTGCGCTCGATCCGGACTACATCATCAACGGCTACGGCCCGACCGAAACCGTGGTCACCCCGCTGATCTGGAAGGCCGGTCGCGAGGTGCCGTGCGGTGCTGCCTACGCGCCGATCGGCAGCCGCATCGGTGACCGCAGCGCCTATGTGCTCGACACCGACCTGAACCTGTTGCCCCAAGGCATGGCCGGTGAGCTGTATCTGGGGGGCACCGGCCTGGCCCGTGGGTACCTCAACCGACCGGGGCTGACCGCCGAGCGTTTTGTCGCTGACCCGTTCAGCGCCGCTGGCGGCCTGCTTTACCGCACAGGCGACCTGGTGCGCCAGCGCGCCGACGGCACGTTCGACTATCTGGATCGTATCGACAATCAGGTGAAGATCCGCGGCTTCCGCATCGAGCTGGGTGAGGTCGAAGCGGCGCTGCAAGCCCTCCAGGGTGTGCGCGAAGCGGTGGTCGTGGCCCAGGAAGGCAGCGCCGGCAGCGGCAAGCGCCTGGTGGCTTACGTGGTCGGCGATTCAACCCGTGCCGGTTTCAGCGAAGACCTGCGTGCGCAGCTCCAGGCTTCATTGCCGGCGCATATGGTGCCGGCGTATGTCTTGTCTCTGGAACGCATGCCGCTGACACCGAACGGCAAGCTGGATCGCAAGAACCTGCCCAAACCGGATGTCAGTCAACTGCAACAAGCCTACGTCGCTCCGCGCAACGCGCTGGAGCAGCAACTGGCGACGATCTGGCAAGACGTGCTCAAGCTTGGGCAGGTGGGCATCAGCGACAACTTCTTCGAACTGGGTGGCGATTCGATCATTTCGATCCAGGTGGTCAGCCGTGCGCGGCAGGCGGGGATTCGCTTCAGCCCCAAAGACCTGTTCCAGCACCAGAGCATCCAGGCGCTGGCCGTGGTCGCACAGACCGGTGAGACGCTGCCGTCGATCGATCAGCGACCGGCAACCGGCACCACGGTGCTGTTGCCGATTCATCAGCAATTCTTCGCTCAGGAAATACCCGATCGTCACCACTGGAACCAGTCGGTGATGCTCAAGCCGGCGCAGGCACTGGATGCACACGCACTGGAGCAGGCGCTGGAGGCTTTGGTGGCGCATCACGACAGCTTGCGCCTGGATTTCGTCGAACGGGCTGACGGCTGGTCGGCACACTACCGTGACGTCGCGGCGCACACGGATCAAACGCTTCTGTGGCCAGTGGAGGTCGCGGACCTCGCAGCCCTTGAGGCACTGGGTGACGAAGCCCAGCGCAGCCTGCAATTGAACGGTGGCTCGCTGATACGCGCGGTGCTGGCGAACCTGGCGGACGGCACTCAACGGCTGTTGCTGATTATCCATCACCTGGTGGTCGATGGCGTGTCGTGGCGGATTCTGTTCGAGGATCTGCAGAACGCCTACCGGCAAATCCTTTCAGGCGCAGGTGTGCAGTTGCCGGCCAGGACCAGTGCGGTCAAGGCCTGGGCGGCGGCATTGCAGGGCTACGCCACAACCCCTGCGCTGCAGGCCGAGCTGGGTTTCTGGCAACAACAGTTGCAGGGCGCTTCGCCAGCCTTGCCATATGACCGTCCGAACGGCGGGCAGCAACATGATCAGGCCCTGACCTTTCGTAGCAAGCTGGACCGGGCCCTGACCCGCCAGCTGTTGCAGGATGCGCCGGCGGCGTATCGCACCCAGGTCAACGACGTATTGCTGACCGCGCTGGCGCGGGTGATAACGCGCTGGACCGGTGACGACAATGCGTTGGTGTTGCTTGAGGGGCACGGTCGCGAAGACGTGTTCGAGCACATCGACCTGACCCGTACCGTGGGCTGGTTCACCAGCGTGTTCCCGGCGCGGCTGTCGCCGGTTGCGGATCTCGCTGGGTCGCTCAAGCAGATCAAGGAGCAGCTGCGGGCAATTCCGCATAGGGGCATCGGCTTCGGCGCACTGGCGTACCTGGGCGATGAACAGACACGGGAGTCTCTGCAAGCCTTGCCGCTACCGTGCCTGACCTTCAACTATCTCGGTCAGTTCGACGCCAGCTTCGATACCGCCGACGACGCCCTGTTTGTGCCGACCGGCGAATCCGGCGGTGAAGAAGTCAACCTGCAGGGGCCGCTCGGCAACCCGCTGGCGCTCAACAGCAAAGTCTTCGGTGGTGAACTGGACCTGAGCTGGACCTACAGCGGCGCGATGTTCGATGCCGCGACCATCCAGCGCCTGGCCGACGACTATGTGCAAGAACTGACGGCGCTGATCGGCCATTGCTGTGACAACGCCAACCGGGGAGTGACGCCGTCGGATTTCCCGTTGGCGCAACTGTCTCAGGCCCAACTCGATGCGCTGGTGCTCGAACCTCAAGGCATCGACGACATCTACCCGTTGTCACCGATGCAGCAGGGCATGCTGTTCCACACCTTGCTCGAACAGGGGAATGGCGATTACATCAACCAGATGCGCCTGGATATCGATGGCGTCGATCCGCAACGCTTCCGCGCGGCCTGGCAAGCCGTGGTGGATGCCCATGACATCCTGCGTACCGGGTTCATCTGGCAAGGCAATCTTGAACAACCGATGCAGGTGGTACAGCGTCAAGTGCAGGTGCCGTTCCGTGTGCTCGACTGGAGCGGTCACGCCGATCGGGATGCGGCACTGCAAACCCTTGCCGATGAAGAGCGCGCCCAAGGCCTGGACCTGAACTGCGCGCCCTTGATGCGCCTGGTACTGGTACGCACGGCAACTGATCGTCATCACCTGATCTACACCAACCATCACATCCTTATGGATGGCTGGAGCAGCGCGCAGTTGCTCGGCGAAGTGTTACAGCACTACAGCGCAGAAAGCGTGGCACGGCCCGTTGGCCGGTATCGTGATTACATCGCGTGGCTGAAGCGGCAGGACGCATCGCTCGGCGAAGCGTTCTGGAAGGAGCAGTTGCACGCCCTGGATGAACCGATTCGCCTGGCGCAGATGTTTGCCCGTCCGGCGCAGGCCATCGCCACCCACCTTTACGCTCACCACCACCTGCACCTCGATGAGCAGCAAACGCGCCGTCTGGGCGACTTTGCCCGAGAGGCGAAAGTCACCGTCAACACTGTGGTCCAGGCTGCGTGGCTGTTGCTGTTACAGCGTTACAGCGCAAAGTCCTGCGTCGCCTTCGGCGCAACCGTGTCGGGGCGCCCGGCGGACCTGGCAGGCGTCGAGCAACAGATTGGCCTGTTCATCAACACCTTGCCGGTCATTGCCAGCCCGCGCTCCGAGCAGAGCCTGGGGGATTGGCTGCACAGCGTCCAGGCGCAGAACCTGGCGTTGCGGGACTTCGAGCACACCGCGTTGTTCGATATCCAGCGCTGGGCGGGGCAGGGTGGTGAAGCGCTGTTCGACAACATCCTGGTGTTTGAGAACTATCCGATTTCAGAAGCCCTGGAGAAAGGTTCGCCTCAGGGTCTGCGCTTTGGTGCCGTGGGCAATCTGGAGCAAACCAACTACCCGCTGACCCTGCTGGTGGGCCTGGGCGCCGAGCTGACCGTGCAGTTCAGCTATCAATGTGCGAGCTTCACACCTGTGTCGGTGGAGCAGATCGGCGTGCACCTCAAGCGTCTTCTGCTGCAAATGAGCAGCGATGCCGCACGCCCACTGGGTGACCTCACGCTGTTGGACCCGAGTGAAACCCGCCAGCAATTGCAGGACTGGAACGCCACCGCAAGCGTCTACCCGGGCGAGCACTGCATTCATCGTCTGTTTGAGGCGCGGGCACGGCAGACGCCGGATGCCACGGCGCTGCTGTTTGCTGATCAGGCGCTGACCTACGCTCAACTCAATACCCAGGCCAATCGCCTGGCGCATCGTTTGATTGAACTCGGTGTCGGCGCTGACCAACCGGTGGGTATCGCCCTTGAGCGTGGGGTGGACATGATCGTCGGGCTGCTGGCGATCCTCAAGGCCGGTGGCGCCTACGTGCCGCTCGATCCGGACTATCCGGTGGATCGCCTGGCCCACATGATTGAAGACAGTGGGTTGCAGTTGCTTCTGACCCAGGCATCGTTGCTGCGCCAGTTGCCGATTCCGGCAGGGGTGCACACCGTCTTGGCGAGTGCAATGGATGAATCGGTCAGCCCTGAACAGGCGGCCAATCCGCAGGTGTCGGTGGATGGCGATAACCTGTGCTACGCCATTTATACCTCGGGCTCTACCGGCAAGCCCAAGGGTGTGATGGTACGCCATGGTGCCCTGGTGAATTTCGTTGCCAGCATGGCCCGCGAACCAGGCATCGAGGCAAGTGACCGCCTGCTGTCGCTGACCACCTTCTCGTTCGATATTTTCGGCCTGGAACTGTACGGCGCGCTGTTCAGCGGTGCGGCCGTGGTGCTGGTGGACAAACAGAGCGCCCACGACCCTGAAGCATTGCTGGGGATTATCGAACAGCAGCAGGTCAGTATCGTGCAGGCCACGCCGTCGACGTGGCGCATGTTGCTTGAGCATCCCATGGCCGAGCGTCTTGCCGGACGCACATGCCTGTGTGGCGGCGAGGCATTGGCCGAGGACCTGGCCGAGCGCTTGCTGGCGGTCGCAGGCCCGGTCTGGAACCTCTATGGGCCCACGGAAACCACGATCTGGTCGGCGGCTTATCCACTGACCACAGACAAGCGCTTGCCTTACCTCGGCCGGCCGATTGCCAACACCTCGCTGTACATCGTCGGCGAGCACTTCGCGCCGAACCCTGTCGGGTTGATCGGTGAATTGCTGATTGGCGGTGATGGCCTGGCGCGCGGGTACCACGAGCGGCCGGCGCTCACCGCCGAACGCTTCCTGCCGGATCCATTTGGCAATGGCACACGGCTGTACCGCACCGGTGACCTTGCGCGACATCGCGTCGACGGTGTGATCGAGTACATCGGCCGGGCAGACCACCAGGTGAAAATTCGTGGCTTTCGCATCGAGTTGGGAGAGATCGAAGCGTGCCTGTTGGCGCAGGACGCGATCCGCGAGGCGGTGGTGGTGCCTCAGCAAGGGCCGGGTGGCACGCAGTTGGTGGCCTACCTGATTGCGGCCGGTACTGAGGCGGCCGAGGCGCAGTCGTTGGTGGCGCTGCGCGACGAGCTGAAGGCGCGGCTCGCCTGCGACCTGCCGGACTACATGATTCCGGCGCACTGGATGCTGCTTGAGCGCTTCCCGCTGACGCCCAACGGCAAGCTGGACCGCAAAGCCTTGCCGCTGCCCGACGCCAATCAGTTGCTGCGGGCCTATGTGGCGCCGCAAGGGGCGCTTGAGCAGAGCGTCGCACAGATCTGGCAAGAGGTGCTCAAGCTTGCGCGGGTAGGGCGCGACGACAACTTCTTTGAATTGGGCGGGCATTCCTTGCTGGCGACCCAAGCGACAGCCCGCCTGCAAATGGAGCAAGGCGCAGCCGTGCCCCTGGACCTTTTATTTCGAACCCCATCGCTGTCGGAGTACGCCGCGCAACTGGCGGTGCACCTGACACCTCACTCCAGCGAAGACTTGAGTGAGATGCATGATTTCCTGGCAGACCTGGAGACCCTTTGAAAATGACTCAGCTCGATAACCTGTCTCTGGTTCAGCGATTCATCCGTTTGCCGCTCGCCCAACGGCAAGCGTTCCTGCAAAAGCTGCACAGCAAAAACATGAGTTTTGCCGCGTTGCCGATTCCGGCGATGCGTGATGAGTTCGAGCATATCGGCCTGTCCTACGCCCAGGAGCGCCAGTGGTTCCTCTGGCAATTGGACCCTCACAGCGCGGCCTACCATGTGCCGACGGCGCTGCGGTTGCGCGGTGCACTGGACGTGCCGGCGTTGCAGCGCAGCTTCGATGCATTGCTGGAGCGCCATGAGGTGCTGCGTACGGTGTTTGTCGACGGGCCGGAAGGGCCGCTGCAGGTTGCGCACGCATGCCTGAGCCTGCCGGTCACGACGGTGGTGCTGGAAGCGGTGCCGGACGCCGCAGCGCTCAAGGCGTTGATTGACACTGAAATCACTGCGCTGTTCGACTTGCAGCAGGGCCCGCTGTTGCGGGTCAAGCTGTTGCAACTGGCACCGGACGACCACGTGCTGGTGCTCACCCAGCACCACATCATTTGTGACGGCGCATCGGCGCAGATCATGGTTCACGACCTGGTCAAACTCTATGCTGCCCACAGCACCGGCCAGGCGCCGGACCTGCAGGCGCTGCCGATTCAATACGCCGACTATGCGATCTGGCAGCGCAAATGGATGGAAGCCGGCGAGCTTGCGCGGCAATTGGGTTACTGGACCGAACGCCTGGGTGATGGCGGTGAAGTGCTGCCTTTGCCTGCTGACCGCGCCCGTCCGGCGGTGCAGAGTTACCGCGGTGCGCGGCTGGACCTCGCCATCGATGCCGGGCTGACCGAACGCCTCAAGCGCGTGGCCCAGCGCGAAGGCTGCACCTTGTTCATGCTGTTGCTCGCCTCATTCCAGGTATTGCTGCACCGTTACAGCGGCCAGTCGGACATCCGCGTGGGCGTGCCGGTGGCCAACCGCAACCGTCTTGAAACCGAAGGCCTGATTGGTTTCTTCGTCAATACCCAGGTGCTGGATGCGCGGATTCAGGGGGCAATGCCTTTCGATCAATTGCTGGCGCAGGTCAAGCAGGCTTCGCTGGGCGCCCAGGCTCACCAGGATTTGCCGTTCGAGCAATTGGTGCAAGCCCTCGCACCGGACCGACACATGAGTCACAGTCCGTTGTTCCAGGTGATGTTCAATCACCAGAGCGGCGATGCCGCCCAAGCGTTGCAACTGCCAGGCTTGCATGTCGAGAGCCTGGATTGGAGCTCGCACACGGCGCAATTCGATCTGACCCTTGGCACGCACGAGACCCAGGGCGCATTGGCCGCCACATTCACCTATGCCACTGATTTATTCGACACTGGCACCATCGAACGCCTGGCCGCTCACTGGCTGAACCTGCTGCACGGTATCGTCGCCGATCCGCAACGG
>NZ_JACAPT010000046.1:0-79997 GCF_013385565.1 Pseudomonas sp. E6002
ATACAACCGCGTCCAGGCAAATGGCAGGACACCCTCCAACGAGCCGTCTGTGAGGGTCAGCAGTTCCTCACCAGTAACCATCGAAACCGGGCAGCCATTGGTACAGGTATTCGCCGAACAGACCGAAGCATCCCCATTGGGGTTTTTCGCCGAAGCCGGGGCATCATCCACATGTTCTTGCTTCACCAGCGCCGTGCGCGCCGCTTTAGGCTTTCGGACCAGCGCTGCCGGATTCGAAACCTCGTTTACACCGGCCTTCAACGGCACGGCCGCTGCCTTGATCGACACTGGATCATTTTTAAGCGACACCGGCTTAAGCACACTGGGGTGCCAGTCCAGCCGTGGTGCCTCGCCCAACTTGGCCATCTGCTCGAGTAACACCCGTGCCCGGCCGGACCTGACCTTGCCCAGCACCTGCGGGCCCAAACGCACCGCCACACCCATGCCGCCGGTGGCCAACAGCAACAGCAGGTTGAGCAGTACCTCGGAAGTCATTTCCCCCAGCAGCTCGTTCATGTCCGGCGGCGGAAGCAATTGCGCCCAACTGAACATCGCCGACAGATAGATGAACAGCAGCGGTTCATCGCTCAGCACCAGAAGACCGTTGGCAATGGCCTCATTGCTGAGCTTCAACAGCTCTTCAAGCTCGCCTTGGGAGAGGTACTGCAGCAACTTTTCGCTATTGGGTTTGATGTCCGCCAGCCAGTCGTACAGGTTTGGAATACCGTCCCAAAGGCTGTACAGCGTGTTCGTAATCCCTCGCACAAACGCGGCGTCCATCAACTTGCGACGGTCGAGGGCGCTGGCGTTTGAGTACTGTTTCCACTGCTCTTCGAAGGTGCTCGTCCATTCACTGCGCAAGCTGCTTTCCAGTGAGCTGATCACCGACTGATAGGAGGCGTAGAGCGCCTTGACGTGATCCTTGGAAACATCGGGGTAGAAGCTGACCTGATACTGCTGGTCGCGCGTGCAGTCGGTGATTTCGAGGATGCCGCTGGGGCCGATGGTTTTATGAATGGGGGGACCGATCAGGCTGCCGTCCTCGGCGATGGCCTGGAGGATGACCGGCGTGTTGCCGATCGGCACAAACCGCTTGCTCTCAAACATATGCACCAGGGTCAGCGCACCATTGGGTTTGCACATTGCAACGGTGGTACTGGGGGCTTTAGAGGAAACAGGCGCGACCAGCGCGACCTCATCCCCAACCTTGAACACCTGCTCGACTTCCAGCGACGAAAAGCTCCAGAAGCTCTCAGCCCAATCGTCAAACGTGTTAAGGCACTCCCTGAAGTTACGAAAGACCGCTTCAACGTCCTTCGTCTCCACATCCATGGGAGCCAGGGCCAACCTGCCTAGGGCGGGATTCAAGAGGCAGCCCCATCGGGCAGGGCATTAATCGAAAAAAACATCGGCGTTCCCTCGCGCTGTGTGATCAGGCGAGGGACTTTGCAGAGGTTTGTAAGAGAAAGAAGTCAGAGCTATCCACTGCTACTGATAGGACGTTTCGCCAAATCCCCGGCTAAACCGACCCGTTTTCGTAAGCCAAATCTCCGACAAAAATAAATCCCACAAAACCCACATACGCAACAAATCCAACTTGACAGCTTCCATTCCCTTGGCGTCTATTGACGTACCCGCTGGATCATTTCGCAGATGTCCCAGGATGCTCAATGAAGACTGATACCTCACTGACCCACATGCCCAGCGTCCTGCACGCAGCCGAAAGCATCCGCCAAGGCACACTGACCCCTGTGCAACTGGTCGAGCAAAGCCTCGAAGCCATCAAAACCCACAATCCCACACTGAATGCCTTCGGCGACGTCTACACCGAATCCGCGCGGGAGCAGGCTGAAATCCTGACCGCAGAAGCGCAGGCCAACCAATTTCGTGGCCCGCTCCACGGCATCCCCTTCGGCATCAAAGACCTGTTCTCCACCGCCAATCTGCGCACCACCCGCGGTTCGCTGACCGGCCTGGACAACGTCCCCACCCAGGACGCCCCGATCATCCGCCGCCTCAAGGAGGCCGGCGCGATCATCCTCGGCAAGACCGCCACCACCGAATTCGGCTGGACCGGCGCCAGCACCTCCCGGGTTTTCGGCAATGGCCGCAACCCCTGGAACCCCCAGCTCACCAGCGGAGGATCCAGTTCCGGCTCGGCCATTGCGGTGGCAGCACGCATGGTCCCGGCCACGCTGGGTTCCGACGGCGGCGGTTCGGTGCGCATTCCCGGCGCCTTTTGCGGTGCATTCGCTCTTAAAGGCTCTCTGGGGCGCATCCCCACCTGGCCCTGGTCCGCCACTGAAATGCTCAGCCACGCCGGCCCGATCACCCGTACCGTGCGCGACAGCGCGTTGCTCTTCGATATCCTCTCCGGGCCCGATCCGCTGGATCACCAGGCCTTGCCCGCGCCCACCGAGTCCTACCTGGCGCGCTGCGACCAACCGCTGGGCCCTGTGCGTGTGGCGTATTGCCCGACCTTGTTCGATACGCCGGTGGACCCGGTCATCGCCGCCACCGTCGAAGCGGCGGTGCATTACCTTGCGGATGAGCTGCCGGTCACCGTCACCACCCTGAACCTGGACTGGCAAGACCCGCTGGCCACCTTCGAAACCCTGTGGGTCGGCGGGCGCGGGATCGCTTATGGCAAATCCCTGGCCGATCGCCTCGACCAACTGGACCCGGGT
This sequence comes from Pseudomonas sp. E6002, assembly GCF_013385565.1. NCBI lineage: Bacteria > Pseudomonadati > Pseudomonadota > Gammaproteobacteria > Pseudomonadales > Pseudomonadaceae > Pseudomonas > Pseudomonas sp. E6002. Next base: position 2,688 of record NZ_JACAPT010000046.1, read on the forward strand.
TTCGCTGCGCTGATCAAGCGCTCCGCCGATTACGATCTGGCGGCCTACCTCAAGGCTGTGCAGCAACGTGCACTGTTCGCCAATCAGGTACACGCGCTGTTTAATGACTACGACGTACTGCTGATGCCGACGATGCCGATCCTGCCGTTCGCCGCCGACCGGGTTGCCCCCGAGGGCTGGCCGGGCGAGGAGGGCGCGGTGCCCTGGGCCCGCTGGACGCCGTTTACCTATCCGTTCAATATCACCGGCAACCCCGCTGCCAGCCTGCCCTGCGGCTTCAGCCCGAGCGGTTTGCCGATTGGCCTGCAGGTGATCGGCCCACGTTTTGCCGACGCCCAGGTGCTGCAATTCTGCGCGGCCGTCGAAGCCATCGCCCCCTGGGATCAGCACCTCCCCCCGATGCTGATGCCTTGATTGATTGCACCCGGAGTGGGCTCAAAAGAAGCCCGCCCGTGATAAACGCTTTGTGTTGTCCTGCCCTTTCACACCCTGATGAGTGAGAGGTACCCGTGACCCTGTCCATGGCCGTATTACGTTCTATGCTCCCCGCTGGACCGGCTCGCGCCGCGTTTCGCCGTGGGGCGCGCAATACCGGCCGCCTGAACCTGCCCTGGAATACCTCTTTTATGCTCAACCAGCCACGTCTCGACGAAATCATGCTCCTGCTCACTCAACACCAGCGCGTCAAGGCGTCGGACCTGGCGCAGGTACTGTTCGTCTCCGAAGAAACCATCCGTCGCGACTTCAAGTACCTGGAAGAAGCCGGCAAGCTGCGGCGCATCCACGGCGGCGCGATCCTGCCGCGACTCAACGAAGAACAGCCGCTGCAGGTGCGCAGCCGCATCAAGCCCCAGGCCAAGACGCGTATCGCGGTGTGTGCAGCGAAGCTGGTGGGCGAAGGCATGGTGCTGTTCCTCGACACCGGCACCTCGACCCTGGCCCTGGCCCAGCAACTGACCGCGTTCAGCCAGTTGCGCATCATCACCAACTCCCTGGACATCGCCCGCCTGATCACCGAGCAAAGCGCCAACCAGGTGCTGGTGGTGCCCGGCGATGTGCGCCGCAACGACAACGCGCTGATTGGCGCCCACACCCTGGAATTCGTCCGACAGTTCCACTACGACATTGCCTTCATGGGCATCGGCGCTGTCGACCTTGAGCTGGGGTTCATGGACTACCAGGAGCCCGAGGCGCTGCTGCGCCGGGAACTGACCAAACACAGCCTGCGCAGCGTGATCCTGGCCGATGACGCCAAGTTCGGCCACCGCACCTTTATCAATACGCTGCCGTTCAGCGCCATCACGACCCTGGTCACCAATCGTGCGCCGTCCAACGACTTTGCGACCCGCCTGGAGCAAGCCCATGTCGATATCCTTTACCCCTGAGTTGCTGGTGCCCAGTGAACAGGACCTTGAAACCTTCGAGGCGCTGTTCCGCGACACCTCGGTCATCGGCGCGACCAAGGCCGGTGGGCTGCATCGCCTCGCCGCCTCGGCTGAAGACGGCGCCGTGCGCGACCTGTTCGCGGCCTGGATGACTGAACGCGGTTTTGACGTGCGTGTGGATGCAGTGGGTAACATGTTCGGTTTGATCACCTTTAATCCAGAAGCGCCCTACGTGCTGTGTGGCTCGCATCTCGACAGCCAGCCGAGTGCCGGGCGTTTCGATGGGGTCTATGGCGTGCTGGCCGGCGCAGTCGCGGTGGCCAGCCTGGCTCGCCAACTGCGCGAGCGCGGCGAAGTACCGGAGTGCAACCTGGCGGTGGTGAACTGGACCAACGAGGAGGGCGCGCGTTTCCAGCCCAGCCTGATCGGCAGCAGCGTGTTCACCGGTGACCTGGCCCTGCAGGACGCCTGGGCCTGCCGCGATGGCGATGGCATCAGCCTCAAGCATGCGCTGCAGCAGATTGGTTATCTGGGGGAGGGCCGCGTCGAGCTGGACGTCGCCGGTTATGTGGAAATCCACGTCGAACAAGGTGATGGCCTTGAGCGCGACGGGCTGGCCATCGGTGTGGTGCGCGACACCTGGGCCGCCCTCAAGCAACGGATTCGGTTCATCGGTGAACAGAACCACACCGGTCCTACACCCATGGCTGCACGCAAGGATGCCTTGCTGGCCGCCGCCCACGCGATCACCGCTGTGCGGGCCGAGGCCGACCTGCATGGCGCGCAACTGCACAGCTCGGTGGGGCGCCTGGAGATCTATCCCAACTCGCCCAACGTGGTGCCGTCCAGCGTGACGTTGCATGTGGAATACCGTTCGCCAGACACCGAGTTGCTGGCCGCCGCGGGTGAACGCCTGGACGCGAGCCTCAAGGCCACCGCCAGCGCCACGTCGACGGACTACAGCATCGAAAGCCGCGCCCTGCGTGAGCCAACGCACCTGCATCACGGTTTTTCCGAACTGGCCTACAGCGTCGGCCAGCAACTGGGCTTGCCCATCGGCAACAGCGTCACCGTCTCAGGCCACGACGCCATCAGCCTGAGCCGGCACTACCCGGTCTGCCTGCTGTTTATCCCGAGCAGCAATGGCGTGTCCCACAACGAAGCGGAATTCACCAGCGAACAGGACATGCGCAACGGCCTGCACATGCTGACCGCGTTGCTGCACCGCGCCTGTTCCACCCCCAACGCCTACCGCTGAGGTCTGCCATGTCGAGTCGTTTGCAAGCAAAGTCACGGCTGCTGGGCGCCCTGGAGGCCGCCGGCTTGTCCGCCCATGTGGTGGTCGAAGAGGGCACCGCCGGGATTGCCTCGCCGGTACGCCTGGCCACCGAGTGGGCCGGTTTTACCGTCAGCGCACCGTGGGGCCAGTGTTACGCCAAAGTCTTGCATGACGACATGCGCGCGCTGATCGACATTGAACGCACTGCCCGCGCCACCCAACTGGCAGCTGATTGCGACGTGACGCCGGGTGTGCGCCTGGTGGATGCCACGGCCGGCGTGTTGCTGCTGGATGCGTTGCCCACCAGCGAGTGGCGTTGGGCCCGCCTCGAGGAATTGATGCAGCCCCAGCGCCTGCAAGCGCTCTGGGCCCTGAAGAAACAATTGCACCAAGGCACCTCGCCGGGCTTCGCCCGCTCGCCGCTGCAAGACATCCAGCACCTGCGCGAATTATGCGTGCGCTACAGCGTGGCCTTGCCCATCGACCACGCCTGGATCAGCACCTGCATTGACCTGGCCTGGACCTCGCTGCAACTGAACGCCAGCGACTCGGTGCCGCTGCACGGCGACGGCGTGGCGAGCAACGTGATGATCGGCCCGGACGGCGCCTTGCAACTGATCGACTTCGATTACGCCGGCAGTGGTGATCCCTGGTACGACGTGGCGATCAGCCTTAACGAGTTGTACGTCTTCGAAAACGACTGGCGCGAAGGCATCCATGCCTGGGCCGGCGAGTGCCGTGAAAGCGACTATGCGCGCTGCCGCTTGTACGCCTTGATCAACGATTGGTACTGGACGCTCTGGGGCCTGTGGGTCGGCGCTACCTCGGCGCGGCCGCTGGAGTTTTCCAAGGTCGGGCAGTGGACGCTGTTGCGCTGCCGCCAAAGTCTGCAAGACCCGCGGTTTGAAGGTTGGCTACGTCAGGTACAGGAGGGGCAGGCATGAAAGCGTTAGGTGAGGCGTGTACGCCACAAGAGTGTCAGCTGGAAGCGGCGGTGCGCGGGGTTGCCAGTTGGGGCGGCACCGGCATTCGTTATGAACCGGTCAGCGGCGGGATTTCCAACACCAACTGGCGGGTGGAAGTGGCCGGGATCGACACTGCGTATTTCTTCAAGGTGCCGGGCGTGGGCACCGAGATGTTCATCGATCGCCGCACGGCCCACGACGCCAGCCTCAAGGCGGCGCAAACCGGCTATGGCGCGCCGGTGTTCGCATTCCTTGAAGAGTTCGGCGTGGAAGTCTTCGAGTTCATGGAGGGCTGGCGCGCCTCCTCCAACCACGACTTCCTCGACCGCGACGTGCGCCACAACGCACTGCACGCCCTCAAGGCGTTCAACGACCAGCCGCCACTGGTGCAGACCAAGACCGTGTTCGACATGATTGCCGAGCACCAGCGGCAGGTGGAGCAACTCAACGGCTGCAAGCCCGCCGACGACGCCTGGCTGCGCCGCCAATGCGACCGCGCCCGGGGCGTGCTGCAAGCTTCCGGCATCGACCTGGCTCCCTGCATGAATGACACCCTGGCGGGTAATTTCATGCTCAACGACCGTCGGCAAATTCGTCTGGTGGACTTCGAATACGCCTCCAACAACGACCGGCATTACGAACTGGCGCTGTGGTTCGGCGAGATGTTTTTCACTGATGAAATGGAACTGGCCCTGATCGAGGATTACTTCGGCCAGGTCACCCCGCAGAACCTCGCGCGCATCAAGTTGCACAAGGCCCTGGCGGACATCAAATGGTCGACCTGGGCGATGGTGCAGCACGCGGTGTCGCAGCTGGATTTCGACTTCTACAAATACGGCACCTGGAAGCACATGCGTGCCCGCAGCATCATCAACGATTCGCAATGGGAAACCTGGCTAAGACAGGCTTGAGCCTGCGCCAGACAACAATAATGCATTGAATGAAGTCACTTGGGCGCTGATTGGTGCCTGCGTTTTCACTGCTTGATTTTTGTTTGATCACACAAAAAAACGATCCACAAATTCAAGGAGCACCCGACTCATGAAATCTGATAGCGCACCACCCGGACGCCTGAAAAGCCAACTCTTCGGCGTGTACTTTTTCCTGTTGCTGATGCTCGCCTTATTCCCGCCGTTCTATTTGAGCGTGAGCGGCAGTACCGCGTTGGTACTGGGCATACCGTTGCCGATCTTCTACTGGATCGCCATTGCAGTCCTCGCAGGCCTGGGCCTGTGGGCGTTGTACGTCGCCGAATTGAAGGCCGGCGAAATACCCGAAGAGGGGGATGCGCAATGATCAGCACCGCCAGCGATGCCAACCTCTTTATCACCTTCGGCGTCATCGGCCTGTTCCTGGCCGGGATGATCGCCGTGCTGTACGCCACCAACCGCGAGAGCACGAGTTTTTCCGATTACGCCGTAGGCGGGCGCTCCTATGGGCCGTGGTACATCGCCATGTGTTACACCAACTCGTGGTGGCCGGGCTCGACCTTTACCGCGTTTTTCGCCCTGACCATCGGCGGCGCCCTGGGCTTCTACGGCATGGTCTACGCCACCCTTGGCGTGACGGCAATGTACCTGATGGCCCGCCGCGCGTGGACCTGGGGCCAGCGTTTCAACCTGCGCACCCAGCCGGACTTGCTCGGCATGCGCTTCAACAGCCCGGTGGTCAAGCGCGTGGCCTCGATCATCGGCATCATCTCGGTATTCCCGTGGGTGGTGATGGGCATCCAGGCGTTGGCGATGTTGTTCCAGTTCGCCAGCTTCGGCCGCTGGGGCGTCACCACCTGCCTGGTCGCCGGCGTGGTGGTGGTGCTGGTGCGCCAGTACTGGACCGTGAGCATGGGCATGCGCGGGCTGATCATGACCGACATGTTCCAGGGCCTGATCGCCTATGTCGTGTGTGCGGCGCTGTGTGTGTTCCTGCTGTTCGGCGACCAGGCGTCGTTCTCCAACCTGTCGCACCTGCCGGCGAAAATGTTGCTGATTCCCGGCGCCAGCGGCACCGGTTACGGCCCGCTGTACATGTTCAGCCTGATCTTCACCGGCGTGATCGGCTCGATGTGCTGGCCCATGAGCTTCCAGCGCATCTACACCGCCAGCGGCGTCAAGGCGGTGAAGAAAGGCACGCTGTACACGATCCTGTTGGTGGGTGGTTTCTACGGGATTCTGATGCTGTTTGCCGCGGCCATCAGCCAGGACCCGAACGTCATCGCGCACCCGCAACAAGGTTGGTTCCTCTCGCTGTTCGACATCGGCGGGCCGTGGATGCTGGCGCTGGCGATCGTCATCGTGCTGGCGGCGAGCATCGGCCACGTCGACGGCTGCGTGCAGGTCTGCGGCACCCAATTCGCCAACGACCTGGCTACCTGGAACACCCCGCGTACCGATCGGCAACTGACGCTGTTGGCCAAGTCCGGGATGGTGGTGTTTATCGTTGCCGCCTCGGTGCTGGCGTACCTGACCTTTGATTACGCGCGACTGCAATTGCTGGCGCAGATTTCCTACCAGGGGATTATCCAGTTGGCGGTGCCGCTGTTCTTCGGCATTTTCAGCCGCCGCGGCAACAAGGAAGGCGCGATTGCCGGGATGCTGGCGGGGATTGTGGTGGCGATTGTGCTGACGACGATGTATCCGGACGACATTCCCGGGCTGGGGTCGTTGACCAGCGGGATTGTGGGGCTGGTGGTCAATGCGGGGATTTTTGTGGCGTGTGCATTGGCGATCAAGCCGAGTGCGCAGGAGAGTGCGCGGGTTGAGCAGTTGTTTGAGATGGCGGCGCCGGGTCGCAAAGTGCCAATGGGGGCAAGGCCGGTCCTGAACTGAACCCACTTCTCTAACCCAATGTAGTTCCAATGTGGGAGCGGGCTTGCTCGCGAATGCAGACTGTCAGTTAAAGCATCAGCGACTGATATACCGCATTCGCGAGCAAGCCCGCTCCCACATTTTTGATTGTGTTTCTACACAGCATTCCCGTTTTGTCGCAGGCGTTTGTAGAGGGTATTGCGGCTGACGCCAAGCTCTCTGGCCAGGTGAGAGATATTCCCGCCCACCGCCTTCAGTCGCTCATTCAGGTCCAGACTGTCATCCACTGCATCACACACCGGCACCACCCCATTCAAATCCACAAAAAAATCATCCGGCAAATGTTCCACCCGAATCGGCTGCTCTTCCGCCATGGCCAGCGCCACCTGCAACACGCTACTCACTTGGCGCAGGTTCCCCGGCCACGGATGCTGTTCAAACAAGGCCAGCACCTCGTTACTCAACCCGGCCCACTGCGTCGGCTCGCGATGCTGTTGCCACAGCTGCTTGAACAACGCCTGTTTATCCGTGCGCTCCCGTAGCGGCGGCAGCTCCAGGGTCAGGCCACCGATGCGGTAATACAGGTCTTCGCGAAAACGCCCGAGCTGTACCTGTTCGCGCAGCGAGCGGTTGGTGGCGGAGATGATCCGCAAATCCACCGGGTACAACTCGCTGCTGCCTACAGGCTGCACACAGCGTTCCTGCAATACCCGCAACAGCCGGGCCTGGGTCGGCAGGGGCATGTCGCCGATCTCGTCGAGGAACAGCGTGCCTTTGTCTGCCTTGCGGATCAGCCCGATGCTGCCTTTCTGGTTGGCGCCGGTGAATGCGCCTTTTTCATAGCCGAACAGTTCCGACTCCACCAGTTCGGCGGGGATCGCTGCGCAGTTGACCGCGATAAACGCTTGTTGGCTGCGAGAGCTGGCCTGGTGCAGGGCTTTGACGAACACTTCCTTGCCGACACCTGTTTCACCGTGGATCAGCAACGGAATATCCTTTTCCAGCAGGCGCTCGGCCTGACGCACGGCCTTTTCCACGCGGGCATCGCCGAAGTGCAGGGTCTTGAGACTGATGGCCGTGGGGCCGGGTTCGCGGGGCTTTTTCGTTTCCACGAACACGCGAGCCTGCACTGGCGCCTGTTTCGGCCGTTTCAGCAGGCACTGGAAACGGTTGCGCCCGGCGGCTTGCAGCGAGAAGGGCAGGCCTTCGGGCTGGTTGAGCAGTTCCAGCAGCGAGACCTTGAACAGGCTGTCGATCAGCACCCGCGACAGGCTGATGCCCAGCAGGTTGTCGGCCCGGCGGTTGGCTGACAGTACCTGACCGCTTTCATCAAAGATCAGCAGTCCGGCCCACTGGCTATCGAGGTTGTTCAGCCCGGTGTTGAACGTCAGCTGGAAATGCTCACCGCGAAACAGGTTGAGGATCAGCCGGTTCTCGACGGTCTGGCTCATCATCTTGACCATGCCGAGGGTGTGGGAGGGCGGCAGGTAGCTGTCGCTGGACACATCCAGCACCGCGATGATTTCCCGCTGCGCATCGAAGATCGGCGCTGCCGAGCCGGTCATGAAACGGTTGGCCTTGAGGAAGTGTTCGTCATGTTCGATATGCACTGCCTGGGCACAGGCCAGGGCGGTGCCGATGGCGTTGGTGCCGCTGGAGCGCTCCATCCAGCTGGCGCCGGCGCTGAAACCACGGGCCAGCTTGGGGTCGATAAAGCGTTGGGTGCCCCACGAAGTCAGCACCTGGCCCTGGTTGTCGGCAAGCATGATCAGGCAGTTGGAATTGCTGAGGATGTTTTCGTAGTAGGGCAGCACTTCCTGGTGGGTGGTCTGCACAAGGGAATGCTGGCTTTCCAGCAACTGGCTGACGCCGTCTGCGGGCAGTTGGTCGAAGCTCGGTGTGCTCTGGTGATCCAGGCCATAGGCCCGGCAGCGGCGCCAGGAGTCCTGGATGATGGCATCGTGCGCCAGCGGTGTGCTCATGGCGGTGACCCTTGCTTTATTGTTGTTCTGGGGTGCGGAAGGCCCGTTCAGTGTTGTTCAGAACTGTTCATTGTCAACCCGCCGATTGTTCAGTTGTTCAGCCTGACCTGTTCATTTCTGTTCAGAGGCGAATCGCTGTTTTGCCTAACTCGTTGACCGGCCTGAGGTTTGGGTTGTTGGCACGGAACTCGCTCTGTGCTCCTGCCAGAACCATTCCAATAATAAAAAGGTCGTGTCATGTCATTGACCCTGGAGCACGTCACTCGCGTTGTCGAAGGCCAAACCTGGATCGACGACGCCAACCTGCGTTTCGAAGCCGGTTCCTTCAATGTATTGCTGGGCCGCACGCTCTCCGGCAAGACCAGCCTGATGCGCCTGATGGCCGGCCTGGACAAGCCCGACAGCGGGCGCATCCTGATGAATGGCGTGGACGTCACCCAGAAGCCGGTGCGCCTGCGCAATGTGTCGATGGTCTATCAGCAGTTCATCAACTACCCGACCATGACCGTGTTCGAGAACATCGCCTCGCCGCTGCGCCAGGCCGGAGTCTCTGCCGAGCAGATCCAGAGCAAAGTCCTCGAAACCGCGAAAATGCTGCGTATCGAGAAATTCCTCCAGCGTCACCCCCTGGAACTCTCCGGCGGCCAGCAGCAACGCACCGCCATGGCCCGGGCGCTGGTCAAGGATGCCGAGCTGATTCTGTTCGATGAACCCCTGGTGAACCTGGACTACAAACTGCGCGAAGAACTGCGCCAGGAAATGCGCGAGCTGTTCAAGGCACGCCATACCATCGCGATCTACGCCACCACCGAACCCAACGAAGCCCTGGCCCTGGGCGGCACCACCACGATTCTGCATGAGGGCCGGGTGATCCAGAGCGGCAAGGCGGCCGAGGTTTATCACCAGCCGCAAACCGTGCTGGCGGCCGAGCTGTTTTCCGAGCCGCCGATCAACCTGATGCCCGGGCGCATCAGTGGCAATGAAGTGAGCTTCGCCAACTTCGTGCACTTCCCGCTGAACGTCGACCTGCGGCCCATCGGCGAAGGCGAGTTTCGCTTTGGCGTGCGCCCCAGCCATATCAGCCTGGTGCCGAGCAACGATGATGACCTGGAGCTGGCAGTGACCGTGGAGGTCGCCGAGATCAGCGGCTCGGAAACCTTCCTGCACGTACGCAGCGAACACTTCCTGCTGGTGCTGCACTTGCCCGGGGTGCATGAGTACGACGTCGACGCGCCGATCCGCATCTATATCCCCACCCACAAACTGTTTGTGTTCGATGGCCAGGGACGGCTGGTCCAGGCCCCCGGCCGACGTGTCGCGAGGGTTGCCTGATGGCCGAGATCCATTTGCAGAACCTGGCCCACAGCTACAGCTCAAAGCCAAACGGCCCCGAGGACTATGCGATTCGCGAGATGAACCACGTCTGGGAGCAGGGCGGCGCCTACGCGTTGCTGGGGCCGTCGGGCTGCGGCAAGTCGACCTTGCTCAACATCATCTCCGGCCTGCTCAGCCCATCCGAAGGCCAGGTGCTGTTCGACGCCAAGGTGGTCAACGAACTGACCCCGGAAAAACGCAACATCGCCCAGGTGTTCCAGTTTCCGGTGGTGTACGACACCATGACCGTGTTCGATAACCTGGCTTTTCCCCTGCGAAACCAGGGCATGGCCGAGGCGAAGATTCACAGCAAGGTGCAGGAAATTGCCGAGGTGCTCGACCTGCAAAACCTGCTGGACAAAAAGGCCCGCAACCTCACTGCCGATGAAAAACAGAAAGTCTCCATGGGCCGCGGGCTGGTGCGGGATGACGTGTCGGCGATCCTGTTCGACGAACCGCTGACGGTGATCGACCCGCACCTGAAATGGAAGCTGCGGCGCAAGCTCAAGCAGATCCACGAGCAGTTCAACATCACCATGGTCTACGTGACCCACGACCAACTGGAAGCCTCGACCTTCGCCGACAAGATCGCGGTGATGTATGGCGGGCAGATCGTGCAGTTCGGTACGCCCCGGGAGTTGTTCGAGCGGCCCAGTCACACCTTTGTCGGCTATTTCATCGGCAGCCCTGGGATGAATCTGATTGAGGTGCAGGCAGAGGCGGGCGGTGTGCGCTTTGCCGGGACACATCTGGCGTTGCCCGAGGCGTTGCAGCAGCGCATTGGCGAAATGCCTTACAAGAAGCTGCAGGTCGGCATCCGCCCGGAATTTATCCATGTGTGGGATGAGCACAATCCCGACGCGCTACAGGCGCAAGTCACCCATGTGGAAGACCTCGGCACCTACAAGATCATGACCCTCAACCTCGATGGCGCACCGTTGAAAGTGCGCCTGGCCGAAGACAAACCGGTGCCCGAGGGCCAGGCGTCCATCAGCTTTCCGGGGCAGTGGCTGATGGTGTATGCCGATGACTACTTGCTGGAGGTGCAGCCATGAACAAGGTGCAGAACAACAAGGCCTGGTGGCTGGTATTGCCGGTGTTCCTGCTGGTGGCCTTCAGCGCGGTGATCCCGATGATGACCGTGGTCAACTACTCGGTGCAGGACATCTTCGACCAATCCAGCCGCTACTTCGTCGGCGCCGACTGGTACAAACAGGTGCTGCTGGACCCGCGCCTGCATGACTCGCTGCTGCGTCAGTTCATCTACTCGGCGTGTGTGCTGTTGATCGAGATTCCGCTGGGCATCGCGATTGCCCTGACGATGCCCACCAAGGGCCGATGGTCGTCGCTGGTGTTGATCGTAATGGCGATTCCGCTGCTGATTCCGTGGAACGTGGTCGGCACCATCTGGCAGATTTTCGGCCGTGCCGACATTGGCCTGATGGGTTCCACGCTCAATGCGATGGGCATCAGCTACAACTACGCCGCTAACACCATGGACGCCTGGGTCACGGTGCTGGTGATGGACGTGTGGCACTGGACGTCCCTGGTGGCGCTGCTGTGTTTCTCGGGGCTGCGGGCGATCCCGGATGTGTACTACCAGGCGGCGCGGATTGATCGGGCGTCCAGCTGGGCGGTGTTCCGACATATCCAGCTGCCAAAACTGAAGAGCGTGCTGTTGATCGCGGTGATGCTGCGCTTCATGGACAGTTTCATGATCTACACCGAACCGTTTGTGCTGACGGGCGGCGGGCCAGGGAACGCCACCACCTTCCTCAGCCAGACGCTTACCCAGATGGCCGTAGGCCAATTCGACCTGGGCCCGGCGGCGGCGTTTTCGCTGGTGTACTTCCTGATCATCCTGTTGGTGTCCTGGCTGTTCTACACCGCCATGACCCACTCCGACGCCAACCGCTGAGGCCGCCAACATGAGCAAGCGCAAGGTAATCCCGCTGCTGGTCTACATCCTGTTCCTGCTGGTGCCGATCTACTGGCTGCTGAACATGTCCTTCAAGAGCAACACTGAAATCCTCGGCGGCCTGACCCTGTTTCCGCAGGACTTCACCTTCGCCAACTACAAGGTGATCTTCACCGACCCGAGCTGGTACACCGGCTACCTCAACTCGCTGTACTACGTCAGCCTCAACACCGTGATTTCCCTGAGCGTGGCGCTGCCGGCGGCCTACGCGTTCTCGCGCTACCGCTTCCTCGGCGACAAGCACTTGTTCTTCTGGTTGCTGACCAACCGCATGGCGCCGCCGGCAGTGTTTTTGCTGCCGTTCTTCCAGCTGTATTCGTCCATTGGCTTGTTCGATACGCATATCGCGGTGGCCTTGGCCCATTGCCTGTTCAACGTGCCGCTGGCGGTGTGGATTCTCGAAGGTTTCATGTCGGGCGTGCCCAAGGAAATCGACGAAACGGCCTACATCGACGGGTACAGTTTTCCCAAGTTTTTCGTGAAGATCTTCATCCCGCTGATTGGCTCGGGGATCGGCGTCACGGCGTTTTTCTGTTTCATGTTTTCCTGGGTCGAGCTCCTGCTGGCACGCACGCTGACGTCGGTGAACGCCAAACCCATCGCCGCAGTGATGACCCGTACGGTTTCGGCCTCCGGCATCGACTGGGGCGTGCTGGCGGCGGCGGGGGTGTTGACCATTTTGCCGGGCATGCTGGTGATCTGGTTCGTTCGCAACCATGTGGCCAAGGGCTTTGCCCTGGGCCGGGTCTGAGGAGTCGATGATGGAATGGATGGCCTGGACCACCCCGACTGCACTGTTCTTTGCCGCGATCGGCCTGCTGCTGGTGGGCATGACGACCTGGGAATTGCGCTCGCCGAGTATCCCCCGACGCGGCTTTTTACCGATCAGCACCACCCGTGGTGATCGTTTGTTTATCGGTCTTCTCGGCAGCGCCTACCTGCATTTGTTGGTGATCGGCGTAACCGGCTGGAGCATCTGGGTGGCGTCCGCGCTGTCTCTGGTGTGGCTGTTGTCTGTGATGCGTTGGGGCTAGCTGCCCCTTTTGAACCCCAAAACCAGGAGGTCTCTATGTTCGATAAAAACAATAAGCTGCGACATAGCATTTCATTGGCGGCCGTGCTGGCGCTCAGCGGGCTCAGTGCTGCGGCCTGGGCGGATGCTTATGAAGACGCTGCGAAAAAATGGATCGGCAGTGAGTTCAAACCGTCGACCCTCACCGAAGCCCAGCAGCTTGAAGAGCTGAAGTGGTTTATCAAGGCCGCGGAGCCGTTTCGTGGGATGAAGATCAACGTGGTGTCGGAAACCCTCACCACCCACGAGTATGAATCCAAGGTGCTGGCCAAGGCCTTCAGCGAAATCACCGGGATCAAGCTGACCCACGACTTGCTGCAGGAAGGCGACGTGGTGGAAAAGCTGCAAACCCAGATGCAGTCCGACAAGAATATCTATGACGGCTGGGTCAACGATTCCGACTTGATCGGTACGCACTTTCGCTATGGCAAGACAGAATCCATCACCGACCTGATGGCCAACGAAGGCAAGAACTTCACTTCACCCACCCTGGACATCAAGGACTTCATCGGTATTTCGTTCACCACTGCGCCCGACGGCAAGATCTACCAATTGCCCGACCAGCAGTTCGCCAACCTATACTGGTTCCGCGCCGACTGGTTCGAACGGGCAGACCTGAAAGCCAAGTTCAAGGAAAAGTACGGCTATGAACTCGGCGTGCCGGTGAACTGGTCGGCCTACGAAGACATCGCCAAATTCTTCAGCGAAGACGTCAAGGAAATCGACGGCAAGCGCGTCTACGGGCACATGGACTACGGCAAGAAAGACCCGTCCCTGGGCTGGCGCTTCACCGATGCCTGGTTCTCCATGGCCGGTGGCGGCGACAAGGGCCTGCCCAACGGTTTGCCGGTGGACGAGTGGGGCATTCGCGTGGAGGACTGCCACCCGGTGGGCTCCAGCGTCACCCGTGGTGGCGACACCAACGGCCCGGCGGCGGTGTATGCCACGCAGAAATACGTGGACTGGATGAAAGCCTATGCACCACCGGAAGCGGCGGGCATGACCTTCTCCGAATCCGGTCCGGTGCCGTCCCAGGGCAACATCGCCCAGCAGATCTTCTGGTACACCGCGTTTACCGCCGACATGACCAAGCCGGGCCTGCCGGTGGTCAACGCCGACGGCACGCCGAAATGGCGCATGGCGCCATCGCCCGTCGGGCCTTACTGGGAAAAGGGCATGAAGAAGGGCTATCAGGACGTAGGTTCCTGGACGTTCCTCAAGTCGACGCCCGAGAAGCAGAAACTGGCGGCCTGGCTCTACGCGCAGTTCGTGACCTCGAAAACCGTATCGCTGAAAAAGACCATCGTTGGCCTGACGCCGATTCGTGAGTCCGACATCAACTCCCAGGCCATGACCGACCTGGCGCCGAAACTCGGCGGGTTGGTGGAGTTCTACCGCAGCCCGGCCCGGGTGGAGTGGACCCCGACCGGCACCAACGTGCCGGACTATCCACGGTTGGCGCAATTGTGGTGGAGCCATATTTCGGAGGCGGCCAGCGGAGAGAAGACGCCGCAGCAGGCGCTGGATGGGTTGGCCAAGGATCAGGACGCGATCATGACGCGCCTGGAACGCTCCAAGGTGCAGCCGATTTGCGGGCCGAAAATGAACGAGGAACGGGACGCGCAATACTGGTTTGACCAGCCGGGTGCGCCGAAACCGAAGCTGGCGAATGAGAAGCCGCAGGGTGAGACGGTCAGTTATAACGAGTTGCTGAAGTCGTGGGAGGCGGCGCGCAAGTAACCCAGACGCCGCAGATCAAAAATGTGGGAGCGGGCTTGCTCGCGAAGGCGGTAGATCAGTCAGCAGATATGTGACTGACAGACCGCTTTCGCGAGCAAGCCCGCTCCCACATTGGGTTTGCGGTGTTTCTGCAAGGGGGGCTATTTGGGATACAGCGGCGGCAAGCTGGTGCTGTCCCCCGCAGGGTCCTGCTCGCGCTCCGCCATCGGAATCGCCTTCACCGCCCGCCACAATTCCTCTCCCTGCCAATACTGCCCACTCTCGCTGTACAGCGCGCCGTTCAACCCATCCAGCGCATCCGACAACGGCACAAACCGCGCCGCCATATCCGCCAGGGTCTCCGGCTGCTGTCGCGCCCAGGCATCCAGCGCCTGACGCGTAGCCTGCGGGTCATTCGCCTGGCTCGCCCGCTTGAGGTCGTCCAGCAAGGTACGCGGGCTCGGGCCGGTTTGCGCGGCACGCAAAATCGCCGGCTGCCAGCGTGCACGCCACCACAAACCGAAGCCCAGCAGGGTGGTGCAGGCCAGGATCAGGCTGGTCAGTTGCCAGATCCACAGGCTGTCGTTGTCCGGCGCGGTGATCACGGTCGGGCTGGCCGGCGTGTCCACGATCAGGCTCGGGTTGGTCGCCACCTGCAGGGTGCGCGCCGGCAGGCTGGTGCGTTCCAGATGGTCTTCGTGGGTGTTCCACCACACCACGTCCACCGCCGGCAGTTCAAGCGCGCCAACGCGGTTGGGCACCAGCGCTTCGCGGTCTTCACGGCTGCCGATCAGGCCACGGTCGTTGTTCTGGTTGCTCAGCACCGGCTGGTCCGGGTAGCGGCGCAGGCCGGGGATGTCGCTCAGTGCCAGCGGTGGCAGTTGCGCGCCGGCCAGGCCTTCGGCTTTCAAGGTCAGGCTGCGGGTCAGGGAGTCGCCCACCTGTACGTGATCGGGCTCGGGGTTCCAGCTTTCCGTGAGGGTCAGGCTGCGGGCCGGCAGCCAGGGAGCGTCGGCCGGGTACATTGCCGGCTTGGCCTTGACCGTCAACGACAGCTCCGGCGAACTGACGTGAATCAGCTTACCGGGCTTGGAACCCTGGGGGTTGTTGTCCTGGGCAGGCCGTGGCTCTACCAGGGTGGCGCTGAACGTCTGCGTCGGAATGGTCAGTGTGCCGCTGTGCTGCGGGTAGATGGCATAGCGGGTTTCGATCACACCGTGGCGGATGCCGTTGATGACTTTCTCGTAGGTGCGCGACTCGCCCAACTGCTCGATGCGCGTATCGGCGACCTGCAACGGCGTGAGGCTGCTGTCGTCATACAGCGATACCGAGTGGTAGACGCGCACGGTCAGCAACGCCTGGGCCTGGACGTAGACGCTGTCCTGGTCGAGGTTGGTTTCGATGAACACAGGAGCCAGTTGGGCCTCGGTGTTCTGGCTGACGGTTTCCACCACTTGCAGGGTAATCGGCTGGGTCTTGAGTTCGCCGATCTGCAACGGTGGAATCACCACGGTGCCGTTCTCCTTGGGCAGCAGGGTGATGATCCAGCGGGTGGTGGCGTGGTTGTCGCCGCCCAGGGTGGTGAGCTGGTTGATCTGGCGTGTGCCGCTCACTTCAAACAGAGGGTCCAGCGGCGCCAGGTCCGGTTTGCCGAACAGCGTGACGTCGTTGGATTCCACCGTCAGTTCCACCGTCTCCCCGGAATTGATGCGGCTGCGGTCGACACTGGCCACCAGGCCGGCGGCCTGGGCCTGGCTGGCCCACAACGCGAGGGTGAGAAGAAGGGCGGTGCAGCGGTTCATCGAGTCTTGTCCTGATGTTGTTGCTGTTCGTACCAGAATTTGCGTCGCAGCAACTCGCCGGGGTTGTCCGGGATCTGCCGCAGCCATTGTTCCAGGGCCTGGCGCTGCTCGCCTTCAAGCGTGCCGTCGACCGGGCGCAGGGGCGGGGTGGTGGTTTGTTCATCACCCAACTCGCTGCCGGGTACCTCGTTGCTGCCGGCGTGGGGCGTGGCCCCGGTTTGCGTGTCGGTCGCGCCGGGCTGGCCCTGGCCTTGAGACGTCTGCTCGCCACCGGTGGCGGTCTGGCTGCTGGCGCCCGGTTGCGCAGTCTGGCCGGGTTGGGTGGTTTCGTCATCCTCGTTTTTTGCAGGCTTGGCCGGCTCGGTTTTTTCCGGTTCCTGTTGCATCAGGCTTTCCACCAGCGCCTTGTTCTTCAGCGCCGGCTGCAAGTCTGGCTGGGCTTCGAGGGCTTGTTCGTAGGCATCGATCGCCGCTTCCAGCTCGCCGCTTTTGGCCAGGGCATTGCCTCGATTGTAGTGGGAGTAGGCGTCGCTGCCTTCGGCAAACCGCTTGGCGGCTTCGGCATAGTTGCCCGCTTCATACAGTGCGACGCCTTGCCATTGCGGGTCTTCGAAATGTTCGGCTGCTTCGGCCGGGCGTTTTTTCTTCAGCAGCAGTTGGCCCTGTTGGTCGGGGCGCAGCCACAGGTCCTGGAAGTCGAAGGCATAGCTGGGCTGCGGCGCGCCCAACAGCAGCAACGGCAGGAAGAACAGCCAGCCCCGGCGCCCGGCGCAGGCAGCGAGCAGCAGCATTGGCAAGAGCAACCAATAACCCTGGTCGGCCCAGGTGTCGAGGTGCAGCAGTTGGCCGTCATTGCGCAGGCTTTGCGGGCCGTCCAGCATCCCGAGGTGGCGCAGGTCCTTGTCGTCCAGGCGTGCCTGGCGGTAGAGGCCGCCCATTTCGCTGGCGAAGGCCTTGAGGGTCGGGCTGTCGAGACGCGGTACGAGGATTGCGCCTTGGGCGTCCTTGAGGAATTCGCCGCTTTCCTGGGTCACCGGCGTGCCTTCACGGCTGCCGATGCCAAGGATCGACAAGCTCGGCGCCTGGTTGCCTTGCAGCTGCAGGCGGATGCCCTGGCGCTCCTGCTTGGACAGGGAAGATCCGATCAGCAGCAGTCGGCCCTGGCCGAGGCCGCCATGCTTGAGCAGGCTCAGGGCTTTTTCCACCGCCAGGTCTGCGCGGTGGCCGGGCTCGGGCATGATCGAGGGGCGCAGGGCTTCCAGCAGGTTATGGCTGGTGGCCAGGTCGTCCGAGAGTGGCACCAGCGTATGCGCGCTGCCGGCGTAGACCACGATGGCGGTCTGCGCATCGCTGCGGGCCTGAAGCAGGTCGAACAGCTTGCGCCGTGCCTGTTCGAGGCGGCTGGGCGGGCTGTCGGTGGCGAGCATTTCCGGGGTCAGTTCCAGCAGCACCACCAGCGGGTCGGCGGGCTTCTGGCTGGACTGTTCGACGCGTTCCCAGCTCGGCCCCAGCAACGCCAGCACGGCCAGCAGCCAGGCGATGCCGAGCACCACCCACGGCGATTTGCTCTCCCGACCATTGCCGCCACTGAGCAACGCGGCGTGGAAGGCCGGCGGCAGAATCATCTGCCAGCGCCCGGCGCGTTTCTGGCGGTGCCACAACTGCCACAGCAACCAGCCGAGCAGCGGCAGCAGCAACAGCCACCAGGGACGGAACCAGTGCGGCCACAGGGCGATCATCGACGCCTCCGCAAACGCAAGCGTTTGAGGCGTTCACGCCATTCAGGATTGGGTTGCAGGAAACGGCCCTTGCTTGAGAGTTTGCTGAACAGGCGTTGCAGGGCGTTATCCGGCCAGCGTTCCTGGATCACCAGCAGCATGCTGAGGATCAGCGCCAACGCCAGCGGCGCGCTGTACAGCGCCTGGGCGGGGCGGGCCTGGGTGGGTTGCTGGGCCACGGGTTCGAGCTGGTCGAGGGTTTCCTTGATCTTCAGCAGTTCGTTGCCGTCGCGGGCGCGGAAGTAGCGGCCGCCGGTGGCCTCGGCGATGGCCTTGAGGGCCGGTTCGTCGAGGTCGAGGCTCGGGTTGACGCCGAGGATGCCCAGGGAACCGGTTTGCTCGGGGTCTGCGCCGATGCCGATCGGGTAGATTTTCACCCCTTCTTCGGCGGCCAGGCGGGCGGCGGTCAGCGGGTCGATTTCGCCGGCATTGTTGGCGCCGTCGGTGACCAGGATCAGCACCCGGCTTTGCGCCGGACGCTGGCGCAGGCGCTTGAGGGCCAGGCCGATGGCGTCGCCAATCGCGGTGTTTTTACCGGCGATGCCAATCCGTGCCTCATCCAGCCAGGTGCGCACGGTGCGCCGGTCAAAGGTCAGCGGCGCTTGCAGATAGGCCTGGCTGCCGAACAGGATCAATCCCACGCGATCACCTTCGCGGCCCTCCAGGAAATCTCCCAGCAGGTGCTTGACCAGGCTCAGGCGGCTGACGTCTTCGTCTTGCCATTGCATGTCGGGGAAGTCCATCGAGCCGGATACGTCCACCGCCACCAGCAAGTCGCGGCCGCTGGCTGCAATCGGCAAGGGTTCGCCCAACCATTCCGGGCGGGCGGCGGCGGTCAACAGCAGCAGCCACAGGAACACAAACGGCGCTTGCTGGCGCCATCCCGGCAGGTTGACCCGCGCGCGGCGGCGGGCCAGGCCTTCGAGGTCGCTGAGGAAGCTGACTTTCAGCGCCGGTTCGCCGCTGTCGGCCACCGGCAGGATGAGGCGCAGCAACCAGGGCAATGGCAACAGGGCAAAGATCCACGGCCAGGCGAACTCAAACATGTTTGCGAATCCAGGTATCGACGGCCTGGGTCAGACCGGCGATGGCCTTGTCGTCGAGTTTGCATTCGGGCTTGTAGGCGCCTTCCACCAGCACCATCCAGCGGGTCAGGCCGGCAGCGGGGCAACGGTTGTCGAGGAACGCCAGCCACTTGCGGCCGTTGAGGGTGTGGCTCTGGCTGTAGGGGTAGTCGTTGCGGCACAGGCGCTTGAGCAGGCCGTTGAGTTGTTGCAGCCAGGCACCGGCCGGTGCGCCGTCGTAGGGTTTGGGCATCAGCGCCAGTTCGGCGAGGGCGGCGATGCGCAGCGGGTCCAGGGGTTGTTCGGCACGGGCCAATGGGCGCTTGGCTGGCAGGAAACGGCGCAGCCACCACAGGCCCCAGCCCGCCAACGGGATGATCAGCAGCAACAGCCACCAACCCGGCGCCGGCGGCCAGAAGCCGATCACTGGCGGGGCGATCAGGGGTTGCAGTTGGTCGAGGCTGCTCATTGCTTTTTAACCGGGCGTTGCGGGTTCAGGTATTCGCGCAGTTGCTCGACCATTTCACCCTGGGTACTCAAGGGCATCAACAGCACCCGCAGCTTTTGCGCGAGCAGTTCCCAGCGTGCGCTGCGGGCTTCGGCCTGGGCCTTGTAGGCCTGGCGCAGATCAAAATTCAGGGTGTCCAGCTCCAGCTGTGCGCCGCGCTCGGCGAAGCGCAGCAGCCCGGCGGCGGGCAGGGCGTGGTCCAGCGGGTCGGAAACCGGCAACAGCAGCAGGTCGCAATGCCGTGACAGCAGGCTCAGCTGTTGCTCGGCGCCTTCGGTCAGGGCGCGCTCGTCACAGATCACAATCACCAGGCTGCCCGGGCGCAATACTTCCCGGGCTCGGCGCAAGGCCATGCCGAGGGCGTCGGCTTCGGGGCGGCGTTCGGTGTTGAGGCTCTGGTTGACCCGTACCAACCGGTTGAGCAATTGCAGCAGGCTTTGCTTGCTGCGCCGGGGTTTGATTTCGTAGTGCTCGCTGTCACCGAACACCAGCCCGCCGACCCGGTCGTTATGGCCCAGCGCCGCCCAGCCGATCAGGCTCGCCGCCTGGGCCGCCAGCACCGATTTGAACATCTGCCCCGAGCCGAAAAACAAGCGGCAGCTTTGCTCCACCATGATGAAGATCGGCCGTTCGCGCTCTTCATGAAACAGCTTGGTGTGGGGCTCCTGGGTGCGTGCGGTGACGCGCCAGTCGATGGTGCGCACATCGTCGCCGGCCTGATACACCCGCACCTGGTCGAAGTCGACCCCGCGCCCGCGCAGTTTCGAGTGGTGCAGGCCGATCAGGGGGCTGCGCTGGCTCGGCGTGGAAAACAGCTGCACTTCCCGCACGCGATGACGCATCTCGATCAATTCGCTCAGGGTGACACGGGTTCCATCGCCAGCGTTCATAGGCGTCAAGCGACGGCAACGACGTCGAGAATGCGTTGCACCACGCGGTCCTGGTCGATGCCGGCCGCTTCGGCCTCGAACGACAGAATGATGCGGTGGCGCAGCACGTCGAACAGCACCGCCTGGATGTCTTCCGGGCTGACGAAATCGCGACCGGCCAGCCAGGCGTGGGCCCGGGCGCAGCGGTCCAGGGCAATCGAGCCACGAGGGCTGGCGCCATAGGCAATCCATTCGGCCATTTCCGGATCGAACTTGGCCGGGGTGCGAGTGGCCATGACCAGTTGCACCAGGTATTCCTCCACCGCATCGGCCATGTACAGGCCGAGGATCTCCTTGCGCGCGGCGAAGATCGCCTGCTGGCTGACGCGCCGCTCGGGCTTGGTTTCACCGTTGAGGGCTTCGCCACGGGCCTGCTGCAGGATGCGGCGCTCGACGGCGGCATCGGGGAAGCCGATTTTCACGTGCATCAGGAAACGGTCGAGCTGGGCTTCGGGCAGCGGGTAGGTGCCTTCCTGCTCGATCGGGTTTTGCGTGGCCATCACCAGGAACAATGGCGACAACTCGTAAGTGCTGCGCCCCACGCTGACCTGGCGCTCGGCCATGGCTTCGAGCAATGCCGACTGCACCTTGGCCGGGGCACGGTTGATTTCGTCCGCCAGCACCAGGTTGTGGAAGATCGGGCCTTGCTGGAACACGAAACTGCCGGTTTCCGGGCGATAGATCTCGGTGCCGGTGATGTCGGCGGGCAGCAGGTCGGGGGTGAACTGGATGCGATGGAACTGTGCCTCGATCCCTTCGGCAAGCTCCTTGATGGCCTTGGTCTTGGCCAGGCCGGGAGCGCCTTCAACCAGCATATGGCCATCGGCGAGCAGGGCAATGAGCAAGCGCTCGATGAGTTTTTCCTGGCCGAGAATCTGCGTTGAAAGAAAGGTTCGCAGCGCAAGCAGCGCTTCACGATGTTCCATCGATGACGGTTCCTGGAGAGGTGAGACTCGGCATTGCGAAAAATGCCAGGCCTGGGGGCGTTACTTTAATGCATCGGAGGGGGTGGAGACTAACGGCGCGGGGGGTATTTTTCGGGAAATGTGGGAAATGTCTGAGGTTTTTTCCGATAGGCGCCTGCCTTTGTGGCGAGGGAGCTTGCTCCCGCTGGGTTGCGCAGCAGCCCCAGCAAGGCTGCCGAGTTTTTCCAGGCAGAACGCAGTTGGCTGGATTGGGGCCGCTTCGCAGCCCAGCGGGAGCAAGCTCCCTCGCCACATTGTGCGTGTTTGGCAGCTAGGCCCGGATATAGGTCCCGGTGCCCTTGAGAATGTTCTGCAGGGTTTCTTCCACTTCGGCCAGATCCGACTCGGCGGTGCCGTGGGTGATTGCCAATTGATCGTGGCCGCCCAATGCATCGGCATCCGCCGCGCCAATCTCCACTAACAGTGTCGTGGCACTCAGGGTGATCTTCAGCCCGTCCAGGGTCGACGGCTCGTAATCCCAGGTGACTTCCACCTCGTCCTCGTCCGGATAACGGGTCACCATGAACATCTCGCCCTTGTCGCCGTGGCAGCAGAGCATGGCCATGTTGTCTTCTTCGTCATCGCACGGGTTGACGATCAGGTGGGCGGTGGTGAGTTGCAATGGCATGGTTAATCCTGTCTGGGGGAGGGCGAAGCAGGGCAATTGTGCCATTGCGGCGAATTTTGTGCTGCATCGTGTGTCAGACCTTGTGGCATGACCTGGCGGGCAATATCAGTCATTTCCGGTACTCGGCGCCCCGGGATTTCTCCGAAAACACCCGGTTGCCCAAGTCGCAACCCGCCGGCAGCGTGCCGATGACCGAATATGTCGCAGCGTCGCAAGCAGCTTGCTTCCTACACTCGTTAAGCTGCGCAACGGATGTGCCTCGCCAGGAGTCTGACCTGCCCGTCGTACCGTCACCTGGCAAGGTGCGCATCTTATGGAAGTTGAATGTGACCTCATTGTCTTGTCCAGCTTCACCCACCTGTCACTCTGAATTCGTTACTGTAGACCGCGAACAGAGCTGACGGTCTCCCCGCAAGGGGATAACACGCGACGCTTCCATCAATAACAAGCCCAAGCGGAGTACCACAGATGGCGTTCTTCACCGCAGCCAGCAAAGCCGACTTCCAGCACCAACTGCAAGCGGCACTGGCGCAGCACATCAGTGAACAGGCACTGCCACAAGTGGCGCTGTTCGCTGAACAATTCTTCGGCATCATTTCCCTGGATGAACTGACCCAGCGTCGCTTGTCCGACCTGGCCGGTTGCACCCTGTCTGCCTGGCGCCTGCTTGAGCGCTTTGATCACAACCAACCGCAAGTGCGGGTCTACAACCCCGATTACGAACGTCATGGCTGGCAATCGACCCACACCGCGGTCGAAGTGCTGCACCACGACCTGCCATTCCTGGTGGACTCGGTGCGTACCGAGCTGAACCGCCGTGGCTACAGCATCCACACCCTGCAAACCACCGTACTCAGCGTGCGTCGTGGCAAGAAGGGCGAATTGCTGGAAATCCTGCCCAAAGGCACCCAGGGCGAAGACGTTCAGCAAGAATCGCTGATGTACCTGGAAATCGACCGTTGCGCCAACGCCGCCGAGCTGAGTGTCCTGAGCAAGGAACTTGAGCAGGTACTGGGCGAAGTGCGCGTTGCCGTCGCCGATTTCGAACCGATGAAAGCCAAGGTCCAGGAACTGCTGGCCGGTATCGACGCCAGCCCATACGTGATCGACGGCGAAGAAAAAGCCGAGATCAAGAGCTTCCTGGAATGGCTGGTGGGCAACCACTTCACCTTCCTCGGCTATGAAGAGTTTGTGGTACGTGACGAGGCGGACGGCGGTCATATCGAATATGACGCCAACTCGTTCCTCGGTCTGACCAAACTGCTGCGCCCAGGCCTGACGGCCGACGAGCTGCGCATCGAAGACTACGCGGTGAACTACCTGCGTGAGCCGGCCGTGCTGTCGTTCGCCAAGGCTGCACACCCAAGCCGCGTGCACCGCCCGGCCTACCCGGACTACGTGTCGATCCGCCAGATCGACGCCGACGGCAAGGTCATCAAGGAATGCCGCTTCATGGGCCTCTACACCTCCTCGGTGTACGGCGAAAGCGTGCGGGTGATTCCTTACATCCGTCGCAAGGTGACGGAAATCGAGCGTCGCTCGGGCTTCCAGGCCAAGGCGCACTTGGGCAAGGAACTGGCCCAGGTGGTCGAGGTTCTGCCCCGCGATGATCTGTTCCAGACCCCGGTGGACGAGCTGTTCAGCACCGTGATGTCGATCGTGCAGATCCAGGAACGCAACAAGATCCGCGTGTTCCTGCGCAAAGACCCGTACGGTCGCTTCTGCTACTGCCTGGCCTACGTGCCGCGGGACATCTATTCCACCGAGGTGCGCCAGAAGATCCAGCAAGTGCTGATGGATCGCCTGAAAGCCTCGGACTGCGAGTTCTGGACGTTCTTCTCCGAGTCCGTACTGGCTCGCGTGCAGTTGATCCTGCGGGTAGACCCGAAGAACCGCCTGGACATCGACCCGCTGCAACTGGAAAAAGAAGTGGTGCAGGCCTGCCGCAGCTGGCAGGACGACTACTCCAGCCTGGTGGTGGAAAGCTTCGGCGAAGCCCATGGCACCAACGTGCTGGCAGACTTCCCGAAAGGTTTCCCGGCCGGCTACCGCGAGCGTTTCGCCGCGCATTCGGCCGTGGTCGACATGCAGCACTTGCTCAGCCTGACCGAAGCCAACCCGCTGGTGATGAGTTTCTACCAGCCGCTGGGCCAGGTTTCCGGCCAGCGCGAGCTGCATTGCAAGCTGTATCACGCCGATACGCCGCTGGCGCTGTCCGACGTGCTGCCGATTCTGGAAAACCTCGGCCTGCGTGTCCTGGGTGAATTCCCGTACCGCCTGCGTCATGCCAATGGCCGCGAGTTCTGGATTCACGACTTCGCGTTCATCGCCGCCGAAGGCGTGAACCTCGATATCCAGCAATTGAACGACACCCTGCAGGACGCATTCGTGCATATCGTGCACGGCGACGCCGAAAACGATGCGTTCAACCGCCTGGTGCTGACGGCCGGCCTGCCATGGCGCGACGTGGCGCTGCTGCGTGCGTACGCCCGTTACCTGAAGCAGATTCGCCTGGGCTTCGACCTGGGTTACATCGCCAGCACCCTGAACAACCACACCGACATCGCCCGCGAGTTGACCCGGTTGTTCAAGACTCGTTTCTACCTGGCGCGCAAGCTCACCGCCGAAGACCTCGAAGACAAGCAGCAACGCCTGGAACAAGCGATCCTCACGGCCCTGGACGACGTTCAGGTGCTCAACGAAGACCGCATCCTGCGTCGCTACCTGGACCTGATCAAGGCCACCCTGCGGACCAACTTCTACCAGGCTGACGCCAACGGCCAGAACAAGTCGTACTTCAGCTTCAAGTTCAACCCGCACGCGATTCCTGAACTGCCCAAGCCAGTGCCGAAGTTTGAAATCTTCGTCTACTCGCCACGGGTTGAAGGCGTGCACCTGCGCTTTGGTAACGTCGCTCGCGGCGGCTTGCGCTGGTCCGACCGTGAAGAAGACTTCCGTACCGAAGTGCTGGGCCTGGTAAAAGCCCAGCAAGTGAAGAACTCGGTGATTGTGCCGGTGGGCGCCAAGGGCGGTTTCCTGCCGCGTCGCCTGCCGTTGGGCGGCAGCCGGGACGAGATCGCGGCCGAGGGCATCGCCTGCTACCGCATCTTCATTTCCGGCCTGCTGGACATTACCGACAACCTGAAAGACGGCGCCCTGGTGCCACCGTTGAACGTGGTGCGCCACGACAACGATGACCCGTACCTGGTGGTGGCCGCGGACAAGGGCACTGCGACCTTCTCCGACATCGCCAACGGCATCGCCATCGACTACGGTTTCTGGCTGGGTGACGCGTTCGCTTCCGGTGGTTCTGCCGGTTACGACCACAAAAAAATGGGCATCACCGCCAAGGGCGCGTGGGTGGGGGTGCAGCGTCATTTCCGTGAGCGCGGCATCAACGTCCAGCAAGACAGCATCACCGTGGTGGGCGTGGGCGACATGGCCGGCGACGTGTTCGGCAACGGCCTGTTGATGTCCGACAAGCTGCAACTGGTCGCGGCCTTCAACCACCTGCACATCTTCATCGATCCAAACCCGAACCCGGCCAACAGCTTCGCTGAACGTCAGCGCCTGTTCGACCTGCCGCGCTCGGCCTGGACCGACTACGACACCAGCATCATGTCCGAAGGCGGCGGTATCTTCTCGCGCAGCGCGAAGAGCATTGCCATTTCGCCGCAGATGAAAGAACGCTTCGACATCCAGGCTGACAAGCTGACCCCGACCGAACTGCTGAACGCCTTGCTCAAGGCGCCGGTGGACCTGTTGTGGAACGGCGGTATCGGCACCTACGTCAAGGCCAGCACCGAGAGCCACGCCGATGTGGGCGACAAGGCCAACGACGCCCTGCGCGTCAATGGCAACGAGCTGCGCTGCAAGGTGGTGGGCGAGGGCGGTAACCTCGGCATGACCCAGCTGGGTCGTGTGGAATTCGGCCTCAATGGCGGCGGTTCCAACACTGACTTCATCGACAACGCCGGTGGTGTGGACTGCTCCGACCACGAAGTGAACATCAAGATCCTGCTCAACGAAGTGGTGCAGGCCGGTGACATGACCGACAAGCAGCGCAACCAGTTGCTGGCGAGCATGACCGACGAAGTCGGCAGCCTGGTGTTGGGCAACAACTACAAGCAAACCCAGGCCCTGTCCCTGGCTGCCCGCAAAGCCTTCGAGCGCGTGGCCGAGTACAAGCGCCTGATGAGCGACCTGGAAGGCCGTGGCAAGCTGGACCGCGCCATCGAGTACCTGCCGACCGAGGAGCAGCTCAACGAGCGCGCCGCTGCGGGCAAGGGCCTGACCCGTCCGGAGCTGTCGGTACTGATCTCCTACAGCAAGATCGACCTCAAGGAAGCGTTGCTCAAATCCCTGGTGCCGGATGACGACTACCTGACCCGTGACATGGAGACCGCTTTCCCGCCGAGCCTGGTGGCGAAGTTCTCCGAAGCCATGCGTCGCCACCGTCTGAAGCGCGAGATCGTCAGCACCCAGATCGCCAACGACCTGGTCAACCACATGGGCATCACCTTCGTTCAGCGCCTCAAAGAGTCCACCGGCATGAGCCCGGCGAACGTGGCGGGCGCCTACGTGATCGTGCGTGACATCTTCCACCTCCCGCACTGGTTCCGTCAGATCGAAGCCCTGGACCACCAGGTCTCGGCCGATGTGCAACTGGAGCTGATGGACGAGCTGATGCGCCTGGGCCGCCGTGCCACGCGCTGGTTCCTGCGCAGCCGTCGCAACGAACAGGATGCCGGGCGTGATGTTGCGCACTTCGGTCCACACC
Source organism: Pseudomonas sp. E6002 (assembly GCF_013385565.1). Taxonomy (NCBI): domain Bacteria; kingdom Pseudomonadati; phylum Pseudomonadota; class Gammaproteobacteria; order Pseudomonadales; family Pseudomonadaceae; genus Pseudomonas; species Pseudomonas sp. E6002. The sequence goes on from NZ_JACAPT010000046.1 coordinate 29,700, forward strand.
TTGCCGCGCTGGGCCTCAAGCTCGACGAACTGCTGGAAGGCCCGACCCGCGAAGGTTGGCAGAACCGTTACCAGGCTTACGTCGAAGCCGGTGTGCCGGAGTTGTTGGCGCGCATGGTTGCAGGCACTACCCACCTGTACACCCTGCTGCCAATCATCGAAGCCGCCGACGTGACAGGCCAGAGTGCGGCAGACGTCGCGAAGGCTTACTTCGCCGTCGGCAGCGCCCTGGACTTGCCGTGGTACCTGCAGCAGATCAGCAGCCTGCCCGTGGGCAACAACTGGCAGGCCCAGGCCCGCGAAGCCTTCCGCGATGACGTGGATTGGCAGCAACGGGCGATCACCATTTCCGTACTGCAAATGGCCGATGCGCCAGAAGACATGGAAGCCCGCGTGGCCCTGTGGCTTGAGCAGCACCAGGACATGGCTGATCGCTGGCGCACCATGATGGTGGAGATTCGTGCTGCAGTCGGCACGGACTACGCCATGTACGCGGTAGCCAACCGTGAGTTGCTGGACTTGGCGATGAGCGGTCAGTCGGTGCTGTAATGGGTCTGATTGAGCGTTAATACAAAAAGCCCGGTATCGAAAGATACCGGGCTTTTTGTATTCAGGATGCCTAATTCATACTTCTTAAAATTAGAGTGGTCTATATTGTTGCTGGTTTGGATAGGTTTTCATAATACCAACCTCTCGACGATATAAGCTGCGCTGGTGAGCCGGTCTCCACTATTGAGCCGTTTAATAAGACAATAATGTGGTCAGCTAACCCGGCATCCTCAAGGTCGTGAGTGATAATTATCCTTGTTGTATGGTGTTTGAGGGTTTGGAATATGTAGTCATTTATTATTTTTTTTGAGTTGACGTCCAAAGAGTTTGTAGGCTCGTCTAGAAGTAGCAGTTTGGAATTTCTTGCAACTGCTCTTGCAAGAGAAATTCTTTGTTTTTCTCCACCGGACAAGCCTTCAAGTGTTCGCTCAGTTCCATCTTCTTCCATCATGGGGGGCATGTTTGAGCTGTGATAAAAACTGATTGTCTTGTCGTAGTGCTGGTTGGAGGTGGAAAATATATTGTTTTTTATTGTTCGATTAAACAGGCAATGTTCTTGAGGAACATATCCCAGGCGGCAACGCAATTTTTTTACGTTGGTATGGGATAAGCGTTCCGAGTCTACATATATGTGGCCTGAGTGGAGGTTGTAGAGTCCGGCAAGTGATTTGAGCAAGGTACTCTTTCCAGAGCCGGAACTGCCCACGATGGCCATAGATTCACCTGGAGGAATTTTAAATGATACATTTTTTAGGATGAATGAGTCATCAAATCCTTTTACGTAAATATTGTCCACTTCTATTGATGGCGCGGATAACGCTGTACAGTCTATTTTATGTTGCTTGTATTCGAGTGAGCGGGTGAGCAAAAAAGCCGAATTTTCTGCAATGGTAACGGACGCTCTTTTAATGCTGCTGATGACTAGGCCAAAATAGCTGACGGGTAAAACAAACTGTAGCAAATAGGCATTGATCTGTACAAAGTCACCCACCGAAATCACACCCTTCGATAGATCTACGGCGGATAAAGCGGTGATTATTGTAAGGCCCGCACCCATTACCGCTATCTGCGCCCCTCCGATGAATTGGTTTGTTATGGTATTTTTTACTTCGCTGGTATTGATTTCATTTAAGTTTCTTTCTATGTTGAGTTTTTCGGTGTTTTCGTTTGAATGGGCGATTACTATTTCGCGGTTCTTAAGAAGGTCTAAAATTACTTCGTAAGCGGTTTGTGAAATTTTGTTTGAAGTAGTCTGTCTTTCTCCAATGAGTTTGAATGTAAAGTAAGAAATGGTGCCAAAGGCAAATACGACTAAGGCTAGTGTGAGGGAGTAAATGACTGGCAAAAATTGTATGAGGATGCCTATTGATAAGAAAAATCTTACAATTAGTGGTAATACTTGCGAAAGTACACCGTCTAAAAAGATAGGTAAGGCAGAATTTATTCGAGAAAATTTGTTGGCAAAAACTCCGCTCGACATCGCTGGCTGGCTGGAATCCCATATGAAAATCGTATTTAAGCAGAAACGAATGCTGGCCTCTTTTTTGATTTGCTCAATTAAAATGCTGCTAAATACGGCTCTGAGCCTGAGCATAAGTTCAGAGGCTAACCAGACCAAACCATACGCTGCGCCTACCCATGCAAGATTATAACTGGGCAGGTTTTCGCTGTAAGAGTCAATCAATGTTTTTAGCAGTGCGGGCGCTGCCACCGAAAAGACCACGGTTAAAATATCCATTACTAATGAAAGCGCAAAAAAAAGCTTTAACTTGTGCTCGGCGACTCCCATTATGCTGAAGCAGATTCTAATGCAAGTAAAAAAATCTTTTCCTATCATCCAGTTGCACCTATGGAAACGATAATGGCGAGATCTTGAGGTAGTTCGGCTTTGTCGAGAATGACTCCGTATGGCCCCTCAGTCCATGCGTGAGAAATAAATGGGTGTGTTTGAACACCAATGTTGAATGAACATCTAAGGCTTTCTTCGAATGCAATCCTAGATAGGCTGTATGCGAATTCGAGGCATTTTACTTCGACGCTTAATAATTTAATTGCAAAATTAATGTTATTCCCTATCTTTACCAGTCGCCGTTGGCTCGTTTTTTTCTGGTGAGCACTGCTTGCTCTAAGGTCGTTTAATAATTCCGAAAGCTTGCCTGCTTCGGTGAGTGTTTTAGCGCGTTTTAGATAAATAAATGCTTTGATAAACAATGTAGGAGTTAGATCTCCCAGTCGCCAGGAATCGTCTCCGTTACGCCACTCACAGGTAAATGCGCCTAGGCTATTTTTTACATCGGCAAATGGTTTGCCAGGATTCCGTTCCTCAATGGACAAGATTCCACACTCAGTTAGTTCGCTTATAAACTCCCTGTCCTTTGATGTTAGATGGTTAGGCGATTTGTGAATTATTGACTCTATGAATTTTCCCTGATCAGGTTCAAAAAAAATAAACCGATCCTTTGTTTCGTCCAGGCTCACAATTTGTGAGTTGTAAATTACGCTGTGCAGGCCTTTTGCCCACTGTACTACTGGTTCTTTATTAGCCATTTATATAAGGCTCCCAGTGCTTTATGAACATGTTTGCTGTGTATAAGTGTATAAGCGCGTGTGGGCACTGTATTGCGCCTACAGCGATCCCGCTTATCAGTCTTTGAATGCGGTCCGTGTCAACAATGTCCAGTTCCACGAGTGGTCCATTTAAAATAAGTTGTTCGATTTCAAATCGGTTCGCCAATAAAGATTTTTGTGTCAGGCCCATCGCACTCCCTTTTCTGGTGTTCCATAAGGAGTTATCGCTATATCGATCAAATGCAGATTGCCGTAGAAAATGCCTGTCGAATTTTCCTTTTATTAATTTATGCGAATGTACCTGTAAAGCAGTAGCTAACGACTCAGGCGATAGGAATGGATATAAATAGCGGCCAGGTACACCCGAGAGTGGTGAGGTAAGCATTTCATACTTGTTTATGAGCGCATTTTGCGTTCGATCTCGTAAAGATATCCGATGATCATTGTTGTCTACTTCGTAAGAAGACCTGTTGTTGCTTTCTTTGTCTATATGTTCTGGTTTTAGAATTAGATTTGCACCGTAGTCAATAGCTAAACATTTTTCTGGGTCATTCACTCGGTTAAGTGTTTGGTGGTAGCTGGACTTTGAGGCGGCGTACATGCTCGCGATAGGTGATCTAAAATACTCTGAAAGATTTTTCAGTGTTATGGCTGCGGTAATGTAGCGTCTTTCTTTGATGAGTTCTATAACAAGCCCTTTCTGAGGTAGCGCACAAAACAGCGCGTCTCCGCCGGCGCCGTTGATAAGTGTAGTATTCTGATTAGTGATTAAATCATTAGAAAAGTCTAGATAGGCAGTGTTGACCAAGCCGGTATGAGGAAAGCTAGGTAACAATGTCGTGCAAGGCTGACATCCAAATGGTAGGGAGTCATCATAGTTTAGTATGGTGATATCGCACTTGTAACGCTCGGCGGTTTTTATTACTGATTGGGTATCGTCTCCTGATGCGCAAAAATGGTCTGTAATATGATAAAGTTTTAAGCGTTCGGGACAGAGTCTTAGAAGTATATGCAGTAATATAGTGGATTCCAGTCCGCCGGAATATTCAAGCCCAATAGTGCCGGTACTTGGAATGCTTTTTTCCATATGTGTTTCTAGAATATCCAAAAAATTTACACGTCTGGCAGTATCCCAGTCGCGGTTGATTACGACCCAGTTGACAATGTCGAGTGCGGTTCCTGGTGGCAAATACAATACGCCCGCAAACGGTGAGCTAAAGCACGGTTGTGTTCCATACATGAGGTATTTTATGAAGTGTTCTTTGTTTATTTTAGGTGTCTCATGAGATTTTTCGATTGTTGTCTTCAAATCAGAGCTGATGTGGATATGCTCAGGTGAACGCTTGTTAACGTATAGTTGGTGTTTGCAGTGGTGGCCGGTTTCTATGAAATTGCCTTTAAGCGAGAGTATTGGTTTGCCTCTTTCGCTCAGTATGTGTTCATTTGGATCCTTGGGGTTGGGTAGTAGGGTATATCCATCGTTGGTAATATCTGGGGTTTTTACGAGGATTGCTACTCTGTCTTTTATTTCAATCATGAAGTGCATCCAATGCCTCCATCCCTTTGAATCGTTATTAAATGATTAAGCATCCAGCGACTCTTCGCTCGCTGGACGCTTAATCAGTTTATTTTACGATACTGGGTACTTGGCCCATTGAGGGTGTTCCAAGTTTGGCCCGCCCGGTGGCCCTTGGATATTTTTTGCTGCAGGTAGTTGAATCAGGTTTTTAAAGTTCATAGCAAATCTCCTTTATCAAACGTGATTTGGTACTGACTTTGAATCGAAATGATTCAAGAGCAAATTTAGAATCTTGAGTCCAAAAGTACAGACTCAGAATTCCTCAAATATCGTAGGAAAGTTCCCGAGCGAGAGGTGTCCTAGCGAAGCCAAACGCTGGCATGCGCAATCGGGGCTGTAACCAGCTTGATTGAGCGTTAAAACAAAAAGCCCGATATCGAAAGATGCCGGGCTTTTTTGTGTGCGCCATTTACAGGCTCGACAGCTGCTACGTGATAAGGAGCTTGGCTTCCAGATGGTCCAGATGTTGAGTCATCAAGGCTACGGCTTTGCCGGCATCGCCATGCTCCACCGCATCCACAATCGCCCTATGTTCCTGCCATGCGCAATACGTGCAAGCCTTGGCCTCAAACTGCGCAATCGCCAATGAGGTCAGCGGCACCAGGCTGTTGAGAAACTGTGCCAGCGGCGCGTTGCCCGCAATTGCCGCCAATTGCAGGTGAAATTCCCCGGAAAGGCGAATCGCCGGGCCACGTTCGTCACGCTCGATGCAGTCGCGCTCCCGTGCGATCAACTCCCGCAGTTGGCGGATCTGCGCCGGTTTCGCCTGGGCACACGCCAACTGCACCACGGTGATTTCCGTCAGGCGCCTTGCCTCGAGAATCTGCTGGGTCTGTTGTGCATCCGGTGCCGCCACCTGGGCGCGGTGGTTGGGCCGCAGGATGATCACTTGCTGGTGCGACAGCCGCGCCAGCACCCGGCGAATCACGCTGCGGCTGACGCCAAAACTTTGCCCGAGGCTCTCCTCGGTAAAACGGCTGGCGGGGGCGATGCGTTGCTCGAGAATGGCGTCGAACAGTGCCGGGTAGATGTCGTCCACCGAGAGTTTCGGCTTGCCCACCAGGCGCAACGGCGTAAAGGGGAAAGGGGTGTGCAGGGCGTGAGCGGTCATGCGCGGTCTCCTGGAAGTCAGCTACCCAGATGGTCATCCGGGATGTTCAAGCGAATGCCCATGCGCAAGCCTTCCTGCAGGATATGCCGGCGCATTTCGGCGCTGGCAAGGGCGCTGTTCTTGTTGCGGATCGCCCGCACCACGGCGTCGTTTTCCTGCAAGCGTTCCGCCAGGTGTTCGGGGGAGTTGCGCAGCACCTGGGCGCTTTGCTTGAGGGCGTTGCTGGTCTGTTGCACCACGTTCTGGAAGATCGGGTTGGAGGTCAGGGCGAACAGTTCTTCGTGGAACGCGATGTAGGCGTTCATCCCGGCTTCGCTGTCGCCGGCGTCGAGGGCTTCGCGCATGTCCATCAGGGTCAGGCGCAGTTGCCCGACTTCCTTGCTGCTGATGGATTGCGCCACCAGGCCGACGATAAAGGGCTCGAGGGTGTAGCGCAGTTGCAGGATGTCTTCAAGGCTGGCGTCCGCCACGCCGCTGTCCTGGGCCTGGGATTCGCTGAGGGTGGTTTCCAGCACCACCACGCCCTTGCCGGGCATGGAGCGCACCAGGCCGAGGGTTTCCAGCACGATCACCGCTTCGCGCAGGCTCGGGCGGCTGATGCCCATTTGTTCGGCCAGTTCACGCTGGCCGGGCAGCATCTCGCCGCGCCGCCACTGACCCCTCGCCAGGGCGGCGCGCAGTTTTTCTACCACTGAATTGACGACGGTTGACGAGGTGATCACGTGTGGCTCCCTTTAAATTGAACTGTCTGCTTTGTGTGGCGAGGGAGCTTGCTCCCGCTGGACTGCGCAGCAGGCCCATTTTTTGGGGCCGCTTCGCGCCCCAGCGGGAGCAAGCTCCCTCGCCACAGGGGGTGAGTCTGTCTCATCAGAACTCTTGGTGGGCGGGCAGCACCGGCTTCTTGGCCTGGAAGGCATACCCTTGTTGCCCGTCCAGCACCTTGTTGGCGCGCTGGATATCGATGTCTTTTTCCCAGCGGGCGATGGCAACGGTGGCGACGCAGTTGCCGATCAGGTTGGTCAGCGCCCGGCCAATGCCCATGAACCAGTCCACCGCCAGCACCAGCACCAGGCCCACCACCGGAATCGCCGGGATTGCGGTGAGTGTCGCCGCCAGAATCACCAGTGCCGAACCCGGAATCCCGTGGGCGCCCTTGGAGGTGATCAGCGACACCAGCAGGATGGTCAGCAGGTCGGTCATCGACAGCGGTGTGCCGGTGGCATTGGCGATAAACACGATGGCCAGGGTCAGGTAGATCGAGAAACCGTCGAGGTTGAACGAGTACCCGGTCGGAATCACCAGGCCCACGGTGGAGCTGCCAATGCCAAGGTGTTCCAGTTTACGCATGATCTGTGGCAACACGGCATCGGAGGACGCGGTGCCCATCACGATCAACAGTTCTTCCCGCAGGTACTTGAGCAGCGGCATCATCCGCAGGCCCGACAGGCGCATCACCAGCCCCAGAATCACCGCGACGAACAGGAAGCACGTAAGGTAGAACAGGCCCACCAGGCTGCCCAGGTGTTGCAGGGAATCCAGGCCATACGTGCTGGTGGTGAAGGCGATGGCGCCGAACACGCCGATGGGCGCCAGGCGCACGATCATGCCCATGATGCGGAAGATCACGTGGCTCAGCTCGTTGATCAACCGCGAGATGCCGGAAGCGGCTTCGCCCACCAGGTTCAGTGCGCTGCCGAACAACACCGAGAACAACAGCACTTGCAGCACGTTGTTGTCCGCGAAGGCGCCGATCACCGAGTTGGGGATCAGGTCCATCAGGAACTGGCTGGTGCCCTTGATGTGTTGGCCGCGGTCTGCCAGTTCATTCAGGCCGGCAGACGACAGTTGCTCCAGGTGGATATTGGCGCCGGTGCCGATCCCGGTGCTGAAGGCCATGATCAGGCCGATCACCAGGGCCACGGTGGTCAGTGCTTCGAAGTAGATCACCGACTTGAGGCCGATGCGCCCGACTTTCTTCAAGTCGCCGGCACCGGAAATACCGCTGACCACCACGCAGAATACGATCAGGCCAATCAGCATTTTGATCAGCTTGATGAAGCCGTCACCCAGGGGTTTGAGTTGCGAGGAGAATTCAGGGAGGGCGAGGCCGCAGATTATGCCGATCACCAGGCCAATCACGACTTGCAGGAAAATCGAACGCGAGCACCATCTGAGCATGGGAAGGATCTCTATTCGGTGCCCTGGTGGGTCCAGGGCTTAATTGTTGTGGTCTGACCGGTATGTCCAGTGCGGGGCCAGTCTACGCTCGGTTTTTTTCAAGTCGCAAGTAAATATTACGCGGATGGCAGGTCCCGGTCTGACCAGTTGGTCCGCAAGGTTCGTGCTTGAGCGGTTGGCGGCCCGGAATTTTTTTCGCTTATCATCCCGGGCTTGGTTCACAGGGTGAGTTATGGATATTCCAGGATTGATCACGGACGCGGCGGGCGTCACCAGCTGTACGTGGCGCACGGCGGCGCCGGAGTACCCGGATTACCACGACCACGAATGGGGCGTGCCGGTGGCCGATGACATTGCGCTGTACGAGAAGATTTGCCTGGAAGGTTTTCAGGCGGGCATGGCGTGGATCACCATCCTGCGCAAGCGCGAGGCGTTTCGCCGGGCGTTCGAGGGCTTTGATTTTCGCCGGGTGGCGCAGTACACCGAGCAGGACATCGAGCGATTGATGGCCGACCCGGGCATCGTGCGCAATCGCGCCAAGATCGTGTCCACCATCAACAACGCCCGGCGCGCCTGTGAGCTGGTGGATGAGACCGGTTCGCTGGCGGCGTGGCTGTGGTCGTTTGAACCGGCCGCCGATGAGCGCCCGGCGGTGGTGGACATGGCGTACTGGACGGCCAACCCCACGTCAGCCGCGTCAACACGTTTGTCCAAGGCCCTGAAGAAACGTGGCTGGAGCTATGTGGGCCCGACCACGATGTATGCGTTCATGCAGGCGATGGGCATGGTCAACGACCACCTTGAAGGCTGTACCTGCCGGTCTCGAATCGAACACCTGCGCCACCACTTCAAACGACCCTGAGCCACTGACTGTGCGCGGTTAAAACTGTGGGAGCTGGCTTGCCGGCGATGGCGGTGGATCAGCAAACACAACTGTGTCTGATGCACCGCCATCGCCGGCAAGCCAGCTCCCACAGGAGGGTGCGGTGGCGCGGGTTAGTGGGGCAGCGGCGTGAGCACGTCGGCCTTGTCATCCATCACCATCACTACCAGCAGTTTCGCCGGTTGGGTCTGGCTGGCATTGCTGGATTCAAAGTGCCGCGAGCCGGCGGGTTCGTAGAACGATTGGCCGACCGTGTAGGTGATCGCCTTCTCATCGTTGACCCGCGAGGTGATTGCACCTTCCAGCACATAGGCCACGGCCGTGCCGGTATGGCTATGGGGCACGGTGGCCTGGCCCGGGGCGTAGTCCACCGTGAGCATCACGGTTTTCTTGCCGGGGACGTTGGCCAGGGCGTGTTCCTGCAACACGTTGATCTTTTCCTGGTTGTACACCGGGTCGTGGGCAAAGGCGCTTAACGAGGCCAGCAGCAGGGTGGTGCCGAGCAGTACTTTCATGGTGAGGCTCCGAGTGAGTCGAGACCCGTTCACCCTAGGCCCCGATCCGGATTTGACCAATAGCCAATCCGGCGGAAATTCCATCAGCCAATCTGTCGCAGGATATCCCGCACCACGTCCAGCGCCGGGTCAATGTCCAGGGTTTCGATCGCGCCAAACCCGATCTTCAGTCCCTCGCGTACCGGTGTGTCGTGGAAAAACACGCTCAGCGGATAGAGCCCCACGTCAGCCTCCCGTGCCAATTGGGTGAGCTGCGGAATATTCACCGGCACCTTGCACAGTGCGGCCAGATGGAACCCGGCCACGGTGGGCACCACGTCGAACCACGGCGAGAGGTCCCCCGCCAGGCGCTGCAGAATCCGTTCCCGGCGCCCGGCATATACCCCATGGCAGCGCCGAATGTGCTTGAGCAGGTAGCCTTCGCTGATGAACTTGGCCAGGGCCCATTGCGGCAGGGTGGAGCTGTGCTGGTCGGTGAGTTGCTTGGCCTTGAGCACCGCGCCGAAAATTGCCGGCGGCAACACCGTGTAGCCCAGGCGCAACTCCGGCAGCAGGGTTTTCGAGAAGGTCCCGACGTAGGCGACCACGCCGCGGGTGTCCATGCTTTGCAGGGAGTCGGTGGGGCGGCCCTCGTAGCGGAATTCGCTGTCGTAGTCATCCTCGATCACGATGGCGCCCAACGCCAGCGCACGTGCCAGCAACGCCTCACGGCGCGGCACGCTCATGGGCATGCCCAGGGGGAACTGATGGGACGGTGTCACGTAGATCAGCCGCGTGCCGTCGGGAATCAAGTCGACCCGCAGGCCGTGTTCGTCCACCGGCACGCCCACCACGGTCGCCCCCATGGCGTCGAACATCAGTCGCACCGGGGTGTAGCCGGGGTCTTCCATGGCGACGACGGTGCCCGGTTCCAGCACCACGCGGGCGATCAGGTCGAGCGCCTGCTGGGCGCCGTTGGTGACTACGATGTCGTCTTCGCTGCACCTGACCCCACGGGAAAATGCGATATGCCCGGCGATTGCACTGCGCAGGGCCGGCAAGCCTTCCGGCCGGCTGTAGAAGCCGCTGTCCTGTGAGATACGGCGCAAGGCATCGAGGGTGCAGCGCCGCCATTCATCCTGGGGGAACTGGCTGCGGGCGGTGGCACCGCCGATAAAGTCCCGGCTCGGGCGGGTTTCACGGTTGGGGTGACCCATGGGCGCGGGAAGGGCCTGCCACTTGGCCAGGTTGGCGGCGCAGGCAAGGTCGGCGGCACTTTGCAGGTGTTCGCGGCGCGTGGCCCAGGCGTTGACGAACGTGCCACGGCCGATCCTGCCGACCAACAACCCTTCGTAGGTCAGCGCCGCGTAGGTGTCTGAGACTGTCTTGCGCGACACGCCCAGTTGCAGGGCCAGCAAGCGGCTGGGAGGCAATTGCGACCCGGCCACCAGTTGTCCCGACTCAATGGCCGTGCGCAGTTGCTGGTAAAGCTGTTCGGCCAGGTCCTTGCGGCCTTTGATAACGACGTGCAGTTCCATGTTTCATCCAGAGGCAAGCAATCACCCGCAAGATTACCGCAAGTCACCCGCCAGCCGAATCAGGACAGGAAACCACCGTCTACATTCAGCGATACACCGGTGGTGTAGCTCGACGCGTCGCTGGCCAGGTACAGCACCGCGCCGGCCATCTCGCTCGGGTCGGCCACGCGCTTGAGGGGGATCTGCGCCAGGGCCATTTTCAGGATCGAGTCGTTCTTCACCAGCGCGGAGGCGAACTTGGTGTCGGTCAGGCCCGGCAGCAGCGCGTTGCAGCGAATGCCGAACGGCGCGCATTCCTTGGCGAAGACTTTGGTCATGTTGATCACGGCGGCCTTGGTCACCGAGTAGATGCCCTGGAATACGCCCGGCGAAATCCCGTTGATCGAGGCCACGTTGATGATGCTGCCGCCACCGTTCTCGCGCATCAGCTTGCCGGCTTCCACCGACATGAAGAAGTAGCCGCGGATGTTCACGTCGACGGTCTTCTGGAATGCGCCCAGGTCGGTGTCCAGCACGTTGCAGAACTGCGGGTTGGTGGCGGCGTTGTTGACCAGGATGTCCAGGCGGCCGAACTGTTCGCGGATCGCGGCAAACACGTGGGTGATCTGTTCCATTTCGCCGATATGGCAGGCAATTGCCGTGGCCTTGCCGCCGTCGGCGATGATCGCGTCGGCCACGTGCTGGCAGCCGTCGATCTTGCGGCTCGACACGATCACGTGGGCGCCTTGCTGGGCCAGCAACCTGGCGATGGCCTCACCGATACCGCGGCTGGCGCCGGAAACGAAAGCGATCTTGCCGTCGAGGTCGAACAGTTGGGTCTTGGACATGGTTTTTCCTTGAAGAGGGTCAGAGGGAAGACTGTTTGATGACATTCAGGCTCATCTGCTCAAGCAGCTTGTTCATGTGAATGAACTGCGCAAAGCGTTTGTCCTGGGTCTGGCCATGGAAGAAGCGGTAGTAGATCTGCTGCACGATGCCGGCCAGGCGGAACAGGCCGTAGGTGTAGTAGAAGTCGAAATTGTCGATTTGGATCCCGGAGCGTTCGGCGTAGTAGTCGACGAACTGGCGGCGGGTAAGCATGCCGGGGGCGTTGCTCGGCTGGCGGCGCATCAGTTGCACCGGGGCCGGGTCGGCCGCTTCGATCCAGTAGGCGAGGGTGTTGCCCAGGTCCATCAGCGGGTCGCCGAGGGTGGTCAGTTCCCAGTCCAGCACGCCGATGATCTGCATCGGGTTATGCGGGTCGAGGATCACGTTGTCGAAGCGGTAGTCGTTGTGGACGATGCTCGAGGTGGGGTGGTCGGCCGGCATCTTGTCGTTGAGCCAGGCACGTACCGCTTCCCAGCTTGGGGCGTCGGGGGTCAGGGCTTTTTCGTAGCGGTCGCTCCAGCCGCGAATCTGCCGCTCCACGTAACCTTCGGGCTTGCCCAGGTCGGCCAGGCCGCAGGCGCTGTAGTCGACCTGGTGCAGCTCGACGAACTTGTCGATAAAGCTTTTGCACAAGGCTTCGGTTTTCGCCGCGTCCAGGCCCAGTTCCGGCGGCAGGTCCGAGCGCAGGATGATCCCCTTGACCCGCTCCATCACGTAGAACTCGGCGCCGATCACTGACTCGTCGGTGCAGTGCACGTAGGCCTTGGGGCAATACGGGAAACCGTCCTTGAGCTGGTTGAGAATCCGGTATTCGCGGCCCATGTCGTGGGCGGACTTGGCCTTGTGGCCAAAGGGCGGGCGGCGCAGCACGAATTCCTGGCCGGGGTATTCCAGCAGGTACGTCAGGTTGGAGGCACCCCCGGGGAACTGGCTGATTTTGACGCTGCCGCTCAAGCCCGGGATATGGGCCTTGAGGTAGGGATCGATGAGGCTGGCATCAAGTTCTTCGCCGGGGCGAATCTGGGTCGATTGGTCATTAAGCGCCATGCTTATCCCTTCTGCTTATTCTTAAGGCCTTGGACTATTGGCTAATCTAATGCGCGCGGCCGCCAAGCCACAAGGTTGGGGCGGCTTAATAGGTTAGCGTGTTGGCCGATGATCAGCGGGCTTGATGTGCTCAGATCACCAGAACTGCGCGCCCGCCGGGGTTGCAGGACAGGTTGTCACCGATTTCGACTTTTGCCAGGTCGATGCCCAGGCCGGCGAGCAGGTTATTGACCAGCGGGTCGAGGAGCGGGCTGAGCAGTCCGGAGATGATGCCGCTGAGCAGATTCAGTACGCCGGTGACCAGGCCGACCACCAGGTTCAGCACCAGCCCAATCAGTCCGCCCTGTGTCGGTGGATGGTTGATCAACTGGATGCCATTGAGGGTGTTGCTCAAGCTGCCCACCACGTTGTTGGAACTGAAACTGAAGTAATCCGGGGGGCTTTTCACCTCGGGCGGCGACAGGTAAGTGTGGTTCCGGACGGTCTTGGCCACGCTGCTGTCGATCTTCAGGCTGATGCCACCCACGCCATACGGTTGCCGGGGATCGCAGACACCGTTGCTACAGGTCTTCACCCCAAGGTCGAGTAATGGGAATTCGTCAACGTTCAGTGGTGCTGTGGAGGAAAACAGGTTTTTTGGGTCGATCTGGCCCACCATCAGCCTAACCGCCGAGGTGGTACCGAGCACCGACAAGGCTTTGTCCGCAGGCCCATTGCAGCGATATCCGGTGACCGTGCTGCTGCCGCTGGCGGCTTCCAGTGCTACATCGATTTGCTGGCCGATTTTGGGGTCAAAGGAGCTGCCTAACAAGAGGCCCACCAGCGCCGTTACCCCGCCCAGTAAATCGTTCACCGCGCCGATTGCCGGCAGTTTCACCGAGATCAACGTCCTGACTTGCGCGGTCCTGACGTAGATCGGCTGGGTGGCGATCAGCTTGGGGTTACCTATGGCGGAAACCTGTGCCGGTTCAATGACCTTGGTCTTGACCGTGATATTCAGCAGTCCCAGCACATCCACCGGCAGCTCCACCGCGACCGCGTTGTACTTGTTCGACAGTTGCACAAACCCCTGGATCAGGTTGAACAGTTGCAGATTAACGTCCAGGGCGCTCTTGTCGGTGCCGTTCTGGATGGTCAGTAGGTCGCCCAGGTGCAGGATCTTGGTGCCGGGTGCAATCAGCTTGATCGCTTCCAGGTTATTGATCACCACCTTGACCGCATCGCCCCCCAGCTTGAGTACATCTATCGCGGCCTGGATCAGATCGCCGACGCTGGCGTCGGTCTTGAGCAACTCGTCGTAGTTGCCGGCGCTGACCTTCAATTGAATCGCCAGCGCGTCCAGGTAACTGAGCAGGTTGATATCGGTATTGATCAGGCCCTTCCAGCCCACCGCGTCGAGTTGCAACTTGCCCCCCAGCAGTCCGCCGATCAACGCATTGAGTGCGGCGGACTTGGTGCTGTCCACGGTCAGCAAGGTGCTGCGGATGGTCAGTACGGCCACCGGTGGCGCGGGCACGGCGGCCACGGCCACTGCCTGCAACCGGATGGTCGGCTCGAAAGGGCCGGTGGAGAGCAGCATGAACAGGCGGTTGGCGATACTGGTGACGACGCGGTGGGTGGCGATGACCTGGATCGCATCGGACCTTGAGGGATTGGGGCTGAAGGCGCGCATGAAGTCAGCCCCGGTGACCAGGGTGCCACAGGTGGTCGCCAGGGTACGGTCTTCGTTCAGCGGGAAATCATTGCGGGCTGCGCTTTGGATCGCGAATTGCGCGGCGTTGGTATTCGGCGTCACGCAGGCGCCGCCGCGGGTGACCACTTCCAGCGCCGCGGTGTCGGCAACCCGTTGCAGCTTGCGCTTTTCCAGGTACAGCCGGCCGCTGTCGACCACCAGCAACAGGAACAACAGTGCGATCCCCAGGGTCATCGCACCCATCAGTCCTATCGCGCCGCGTTGGCGGGCCGAGCCGGGTCCTTGGCAAACCATCCTGCGTTCCTTCGCCGATCCAGTACCGGCATCCTGAATATCCCCTCAGGCAGTGTAGTCAGGTTTTGCAAGGATTTATGGCTATTGGCCATTATTTTCGCGGAGGCAGTGCCACGGGCGTCAGCACAGGGCGGCCGGCAAAGTATTCCAGCAGGTTGTCCGCCACGCGCTGCACGGTGTCATGGGCGGCTTCCGGCGACAGGCCGGCGACGTGGGGCGTGAGCACGGTATTGCTGAGGCGCTTGAGCGCGTCGGGCACGTTGGGTTCATCGTCGAACACGTCCAGTGCCGCGCCGCCGATGCGCCGTTGCTCCAGGGCGGTAATCAGGTCGGCGGTGACCACCACGCTGCCGCGCCCGATGTTCACCAGGAAGCCGTTGGGGCCCAGCGCGTCGAGGGCCTGGCGGTCGATCAAATGTCGCGTGCTGGCGCCGCCCGGGGTGGCCAGGATCAGGAAGTCCGAGGCCCGCGCCAGTTCCACGGCGGTGGCGCAGTAGGTGTAGTCCACATCTTCGCGGGGCTGGCGGTTGTGATAACTCACCTCCATGCCAAAACCCAGGGCAGCCCGCTTGGCGATTTCCAGACCCACGGCCCCCAGGCCGAGAATGCCCAGCTGTTTGCCGGCCAGGGAAGGGCGCATTATCTTGGGCCATTCGCTGCGCCGTACTGCTGCGTCCGCCCGGGGAATGTCCCGCACCAGGCACAGCAACAACGCCATGGCGTGGTCGGCCACCGACGGCGCATTCACCCCGGCGCCATTGGTGACTACGATTCCACGGTTGCTGGCGGCTTGCAGGTCCACGTGTTCATACCCGGCGCCGATCACGCAGATGATCTCAAGCAGCGGCAGCGCGGCGATTTCCTCGGCGTACAGGCCCAGCGGGCCACGGGTCAGCACCGCCTGGACCTGCCCGCCGTGGGTCTTGATGGCCTTGGCGCGTTCGGCCGGGGTCGGCGCAAGAATCACGTGAAAGCCATTGCCTTCGATGATCGGCAGGTAGTCGTTGATGGTTTCAACCAGGACCAGAACGGTGACGGGCATCGGAAGGTTCTTCCTGAAGGATTGGAGGCTTGGATTATGCGGGATTTGTAGTCCCGATCGTTTCTTTACCGCAGAAAAATTTCATTTCTCACCAGCCTAATCTGATTTTCCAGACCGCTCGTCCCAGGCCTTTTTACTGCAGCAGACTTCGACGACTTTCCTTAGCAGAGACGTCATGGATGCATGTTCCTGCCACCTCCGAAATCGTCGAGTGGACCTCTTATGGCTACAAGCACAGCCCATCAAAAAACCTAGCTTGGGAAGATATTGTCAGCAGCACCCGATACGGCCCGGCCAAATACAAGCCCGGTATAAATATTGAAAAGCTTGAGCGAGAAGCCTATAAAAATGGAGTGCCAAGCACTCATGCAAAACCCTGGAAACTCAGGGAGTATCCGCAAGTCATAGGTGCCAGTGATGGCAAGCCCAGCTACTGGGTTCGAATTGAGTCAAGCGCGGGCGTCATACATGGTCATCCGATTTCCGAGCAGGAATTCAGGAGGTTAACAAGTTGATCTCACTAGGCTTTATTGACGGAAACGTCACCCATGATGATCTCTCCATCTTGCAGGATGGGGCGATGGAGAGTCAGGTTCACCTGTTGAAAGAGGACATGCTTCAGGTTGAATACGCCGGTGGGCTTATATTGGATGTCGGCTGGTACCCCTCCTTCGATACCCATGGTGGGTTCCGCATCAATGTAATAAGAAATTACGACTGGGACCGCCCAGTGATTGCGTTAACGGCGCACGCAGCCGGTGATCTGGTGGAGCAACTGGCTGTTGCGCAGAGCGCGATCAATGGCGAACTGCGCAACGTATTGAGAACCTCGGCTTAGGTAAAGCTCCAGGCTTTAGAAGCAGATATCGTCAGCTTTCACACGCTGCACAAATGCCCCGGCCAAGGTTGCGTTATGGTGCTCGATAATCGATGCGGCCGATAACGCCGGAGTGTCCATACAAGTATGGGCATCCTCCGGCAGCAGCACCGAGAACCCCAGCTCCACGGCCACTCGGCACGTCGTGTCGATGCAGTACTGGGTTTTCATCCCGACGATCACCAGTTCATTCACCTGTGCCGCCGCCAGTTGCTGCGACAGCTCGGTGCCGAGAAAACAGCTGGGCCGGGTTTTATTGAAAACCGTGTCGCGAGCTTCATCAACCTCCAGTGCTGGCCATAGTTGCCAAAACGGGCTGCCCACCTCGATGGGCGAACCCGCAGGGCCGGTGTGACGTGCAGCGAAAACCGGCACGCCAACGTGTCGGGCGCGCTGAATCAGCTGGTTGATGTTGTCGAGTACGCGCTGGCGTTCGTAGGGTTTTTCCGGACCATCGTACAGACCGGTCTGCATGTCGATGATCAGCAGGGCGGGGCGCTTGTTGTCAGGCATGGTGCTGCTCCTTGTGTTTGCCAGATGGCGGAGCAATAAAAAGGCCCCGTCCATTGCTGGCGGGGCCTTGGGTAAATCCGGGTGGCTTAGTTTGCGCGCCACTCACCGCTACCACACGACCCGCCGGAAGCGGTCGTGGTGGTGGTACGGGTGAGGGCCAGCTGGAAAATGTTCATGGGCCGATCATGCTGGCGCTGGCGTTTGGCTGTCAACGCGTCAGCCGAGGTTTTTTTCCGGGATCAGGAGATTCCTGGCGGCAGCGAGGAATTCATCAGACAGGCCGTTGCCTTTGGTCGCACGGGCGAGGGTAATTGCGCCTACCATCATCGCGTACTGGGCAATGGCGGCCTGGCGGTCGCCTTCGGGGGTTCCGGTGGCCTGGGTAGCGGCCAGGATGCCCATGGACGCTTCAAAGCCCCGGATAAAGCTGCGTTGCAACGCGCTGTCGGCGGCTTCATGGCACATCTCCCCGGCAAAAGCCGCAACCGGGCAACTGTCCCCGGGGTTGTCACGATTGGCGGCCGACAGATACGGATCAATCAACGCCAGGCGCGCAGCCTCGGGATCAGGGCTTTGCTCGACCCTGGCCTGCCAGCGCTCGCTCGATTGCTCGAATGCCCGGTTGCAGGCTTCCGTGGCCAGCGCCTCACGGGACTCGAAGTGCCCGTAGAAACCGCCATGGGTCAGCCCGGCGGCGGCCATCACGTCCGACACGCTGATGCCATGGATGCCCCGCTCACGAAACAGCCGCGTGGCGGCCTCGACGATGATTTCGCGGTTGAGTTCGGCTTGTTTGCGGGACACGCGTGGCATCGAGGGCTCTCTGGATCAGGTGGTGGCAGGGATGCGCGGAATCATAAAACGTTTAGCTGGCGTACTGCGCGATCCCGTTGCCGAACGACCAGTTTTCCTTCTTGACCTCCACCAGGCTGATAAACACATCTTCCAGGCGCACCGCCAGTTCACGGTTCAAGCTCTCGGCGATGGTCTTGTACAACAGCTTTTTCTGCTCGGTGCTGCGACCTTCGTTCAGAGTGATCTGGATGATCACCAGGTTGTCGGTGCGCTGGATGCCCAGGTACTCCGGGTCATAGATGAAGTGGTGTTCATCGTGCTCGGTGAGGATCTGGAAGTTGTCGTGCTCAGGCACGCCGATAGCCGTGTGCATGGCGTTGTAGATCAATACGCCGACGCGCTTGGCGTAGGTGACGTCGGGGTTTTTCCGAAGGTCGATGCGCACGATTGGCATGGCAGGTAGTCCAGTGAGGGGCGTGCTTTAAAAATACATGACGTGATGAATTTATAAAATAGATTTCTTATGAAATGTAAAATTGACGCTGTCAAAATCGCCTTCAATCCTCTGCACCGCACAACCATTCCTCAGCTAAGTCTTTGCTTCTTCAAGCGAATCCCGGACAATCGCGCCCCTGTTTCGGTCGTGGCGCTGCCTGTCAGGTTTTTCTGACTCGTCTCGACTGAGTGAATGCGGAGATCCGAACGGATGAATGATCAGGCCAATAGCGTCGACGAACGCTACGCAACGACACCTGCAACCCTCACAAGCTGGAGCCGCCAGGACACCACCTGGATGCTCGGCCTGTTCGGTACGGCCATCGGCGCCGGCACCTTGTTCCTGCCGATCAACGCGGGCCTTGGCGGTTTCTGGCCGCTGGTGATCCTCGCGCTGCTGGCATTCCCGATGACGTTTTTCGCGCACCGTGGCCTGACCCGCTTTGTGCTCTCGGGCCGTGAAGGCTCGGACATCACCGACGTGGTCGAAGAACATTTCGGCCTCAAGGCCGGCGCCGCGATCACCTTGCTGTACTTCTTCGCGATCTTCCCGATCCTGCTGATCTATAGCGTGGCGCTGACCAACACCGTCGGCAGCTTCATGGAGCATCAACTGCACATCGCGCCACCACCGCGGGCGATCCTGTCACTCGTGCTGATCCTCGGCCTGCTGGCCGTGGTGCGTTGCGGCGAGCAGGTGATCGTCAAGGCCATGAGCCTGATGGTGTATCCGTTTATCGTCGCCTTGCTGTTCCTCGCCGTGTACCTGGTGCCGCACTGGAACGGCGGCATCCTCAGCACCGCCAGCACCGTGCCTGCCCCGTCGGCGCTGCTGCACACGCTGTGGCTGGCGATTCCGGTGATGGTGTTCTCGTTCAACCATTCGCCGATCATCTCGGCCTTTGCGGTGGACCAGAAGCGCCAGTACGGCGAACACGCCGAGGAACGCAGCTCGCAGATCCTGTCCCGGGCACACATCCTGATGGTAGTGATGGTGCTGTTCTTCGTGTTCAGTTGCGTACTGACCCTGTCGCCGGCGCAATTGGCCGAAGCCAAGGCGCAGAACCTGTCGATCCTGTCCTACCTGGCGAACCACTTCAGCAACCCGACCATCGAGTTCGCCGCGCCGCTGATCGCGTTTGTGGCGATTGCCAAGTCGTTCCTGGGCCATTACATCGGCGCCAGTGAAGGCCTCAAGGGCCTGGTGCTCAAAAGCGGCCGTCGCCCGGCTGCCAAGACCCTGGACCGCATGACGGCTGCCTTCATGCTGGTGGTGTGCTGGATCGTCGCGACCCTCAACCCTAGCATCCTCGGCATGATCGAGACCCTGGGCGGGCCGATCATTGCGTCGATCCTGTTCCTGATGCCGATGTACGCGATCCGCAAGGTACCGGCGATGGCCAAGTACCGTGGCCAGGCGTCCAACGTGTTCGTGACGGCGGTGGGCCTGGTGGCGATTACCGCGCTGATCTACTCGTTGATGTCCTGATCCCCGGGGCGCTGTGAAAAAAGGCCGACTTGCCATAACGCGAGTCGGCCTTTTTTTGTGCCTGCACGCCGCAAGGTGCTGATAAGTATCAACGCCAGGCGATCAATCACGGCTAAGCTTGTCGCGGGTGTCTGACAGGGCACGTCGAATTCTTACCTGGAGGTTGTTCATGGCTCGCGCCCGCCCGCAGTTGATCACCGGCAAGCTGGAAAAGCTGCACCCCACTCAATTGACGGTGGGCCTCGCCGAGGTCGCGACCAAGCGCGAGGCCTGGAAAAAGCTCAAGCGCAAGGAGCGCGCCGCCGCACTCGACCAGCATTGGTTTCCCTGTGTAATTGGGCCGGACGAGCGTTACTACATCACCGACCATCATCACTTCGGCCTGGCGTTGTTGCAGGAAGAGGTCAAGAGTGTGTCGTTGCTGGTGCTCAAGGACCTGTCGTTTGTCGAGCGTACTACGTTCTGGAACGTCATGACCTTCAACCAATGGGTGCATCCCTATGATGCGCGGGGTATCCGCCGCTCCTACGACGCCATTCCCCGGAGGATTACCGATTTGCAGGATGATCCCTACCGCAGTCTCGCGGGCCTGCTGCGTACCGCCGGCGGGTATGCCAAGGACGCCGCGCCTTTCAGCGAGTTTCTCTGGGCCGACTTTTTCCGCAGCCGCATCGGCAGCGACCTGATCGGCGACCTGAGCCCCAAGTTGATGGGCAAGGCCATGACCCTGGCCCGCAGCCAGGAAGCCCGTTATTTGCCAGGATGGGTAGGCCCGATTGACCACTGAAACCCGACAGAGCCGCGTCCAGGATTTATTGGCAGGCCTGTCCATCGCCGGCCTGTTGCTGCCCGAGGCCGTGGCCTATTCCAGTATCGCCGCGTTGCCGCCCCAGGCGGGCGTGATCGCCTTGTTTGCCGGATTGTTGTGCTACGGGCTGTTTGGCACCAGCCGCTTCGCGATTGTCTCTGCCACATCGTCCTCGGCAGCGGTGCTGGCGGCGGCCACGGCAACGCTGGCGGGGGATGACCCGGCACTCAGGCTGAGCCTGGCAATGGGCCTAGTACTGGTGACGGGGGCGTTTTTCCTGTTGGCCGGGATGCTCAAGCTGGGCGGGCTGACCTCGTTTATCGCCAAGCCGGTGTTGCGTGGCTTTGCCTTTGGCCTGGCGCTGACGATCATCCTCAAGCAGTTGGCCAGCGTGGTGGGCGTGCACCTGACCGATAACAACCTGATTCGCTTCCTGCCCCAGCTCCTGGAGCAACTGCCGCGCTGGAACTGGGCCGCCGCTGCCGTCGCGGGCGTCGCGTTGCTGCTGCTCTGGCTATGCGCGCGAGTTCGGCGCCTGCCGGGCGGGTTGCTGGTGGTGATCCTCGGGATTGCCGCCGGCCAGTGGCTGGATCTGCAGGCCCATGGCGTGGCGTTGATCGGCGTCATCGACCTGCGCCTGGAACTGGCGCATTTGCCGGTATTGCCGTTCGCCGACTGGCTGCGCCTGGGAGAGTTGGCGTTTGCCATGGTGATGATTCTTTACGCCGAGTCCTACGGCTCCATCAGCTCCTTCGCCCTCAAGCATGGTGATCGCGTGTCATCCAACCGTGACCTGCTGGCGCTGGGGGCCGCCAACCTGCTGTCCGGGCTGTTCCAGGGCATGCCCACTGGCGCCGGGTATTCGGCGACATCGGCCAATGAGGCGGCGGGCGCCAACTCCCGGCTGGCGGGAGTCGTGGCGGCGCTGGTGGTGTTGGCGATCGTGCTGACGGTGCTGCCGCTGGTGGCATTGACGCCGGAGCCGGTGCTTGCCGCCATCGTCATTTACGCCTTGGGCCGTGGCTTGAGCCTGCAGCCCCTGGGCCGCTATTTCTCCTGGCGGCGCGACCGGTTGCTGGTGATTTGCGCGGTGGCGGCGGTGTTGGTGCTGGGGGTGCTGGATGGGTTATTGGTGGCGGTCGGGATCAGCGTGGTGTTGATGTTGCGCCAGATGTCGTCGGCGGACGTGCGCGAGTTGGGGCGCATTGACGGTGGGCATGATTTTGTCGACTTGCTGCATCACCCGAGCGCCGAACGGATCCCCGGTGTGCTGATCGTGCGGCCCAGTGAAGCGCTGTTCTTCGCGAATGCCGAGCGAGTGTTGGGGGCGGTGTTGAGCCTGATGCGGCACGCTACGTTACTGGTGCACACGGTAGTGCTCAGCCTGGAAGAATCCCCCGACCTGGACGGCACCAGCATCGAGGCGTTGCAGGCGTTTTTCGTACAGGTGCGAGGGGAGGGCAAATGCCTGGTGCTGGCCCGCGTACGGCATGAGGCGCAGGAGGTGTTGCAGACGCTGCCTGAGGCGTGTGCTCCCCAGGTATTGATCAGCGGCTTGAGTGTTGATGGCGCGGTGCAGTTGGCGTTGCAGCCAACTGCCTGAGCTCGACATTAAAACGCCTCGGCGCTGAGCCCAACTTGGGCGAGGTAGCCGTGCAGTTTCTCAACGTCTGTGAAGATCGCGCCGACGTAGCCATCGGGGCGCACCAGCACCCATTCGCCATGGTCGAGGTTGTAAGCGTCATTGAACTGTCGCTGATCATCCACCAGGTCGCCGCCCGGCCCGAAGCGATGGATATGCAGCCAGGCGGCAGGCTTCAGTGACCCGCGTTCCACCTCATAGCCCAGCAATGTCCAATGCGCGCCCTGGAACAGCTTGAATAGCCGGGACGAATGGCCGCTGGCGTCCCGCACGGTTGCATCGGGCGCCCGGTCACCGGCGAGCAAGCGGCCTTCTCGTTCTGCCGGTTGCACTGCGAGCGAGGAGTGGGGATACCCGATATCGAGTTGGTGCACCTCGCGGCCGCGGCGCATGTTGCCCTTTTTCATTCCGTCCAGCAGCCTGGTCGACAGGCCGAGCATCGAGGCTGCCACAGGCCGTCGCTCTTCCTCATAGGTGTCGAGCAACGCTTCGGGCGCATCGGCCGTCACCGCCGCCAGCTTCCAGCCCAGATTGTAGGCATCTTGCACGCTGGTATTGAGGCCCTGGCCGCCGGTGGGTGGGTGGATGTGCGCGGCATCGCCGATAAGAAATACCTGTCCTACGCGATAGTGATCGGCCAGCCGCGCATTCATCGTGTAGGCCGACGCCCAGGAGACAGAGTCGATATGAATGTCCTGCCGACCCGTGCGCTCTGCCACCAGGTTCATGAGCCCCTCAGCGCTGAGGTCAACTTCTGTGTCCAGCGGAATCGGCGCCTGTATCTGAAACAGCTCGGTCCCCGCCAATGGGCAGATTGCGACCTGCATTGTCATGCACTCAGTGCTGAACCGGTGCCAGTAGTCACGCGACAGGCCGGTCATAAGCACATCGGCTACGATGGCACGGACCCCGAGGGTCTGCCCAGGAAATCCGATGTCCAGCGTGCGGCGTACCACACTGCGGCCGCCGTCTGCGCCAATGAGCCAACGTACACGCAGTGTCTGTTCGCCTTCGTTGCCGACCAAATATGCGGTCACGCCGTGGCTGTCCTGCTCGAAGCTGACTAACTCGCAGCCAAACGCCGGGCGGTGCCCCAATTCCAGAAGGCGCTCGCGCATCACCTGTTCGGTGAGGAACTGCGGCAGCATCATAGGCTGCTGATAAGGTTCGGCTGACGTTGGCGCCGAGAGCTCGATAACCTCGGCGTCGATGTGGCTGCCATCTTCGTTGTATCGCCGCTCGGGCGGGTAGACGTCGCCCGCAGCGGTGATCCGGTCGAGAATGCCGAGGTCTTCGAATATTTCCAGGGTGCGGGGTTGAATACCCTTGCCCCGCGAGCCGTGGAACGGCGCGGGGGATTTTTCGATCAGCCGGAAGGAAATGCCTCGTCGCGCCAGGTCGATCGCCAGGGTCAAACCGGCCGCACCGGCACCACAAATCAGAACGTCGACTGCACATTGCTCTTTCATCTGGACTGCCTTTATATGTAATATGCACATATATTTGAACAGGGAAGATTCCGTGTCAACAGAAAGCGTGCAAAATACACCTATAGGTCTTCAGATTCGCGAGCTTCACGGGGCGCTGATTGAAATTGTCGGTGCCATGAACCGGCCGCAGCGCGACGAAGTGATGGTCCGGGAGGCGGGTATCGCCCTTGATCGGGCACTGTTTCCGCTGCTGGTGCTGGTGGAGCGGCTGGGGCCGATCGGCGTTGTGGAGCTGGCCGACCGCGTGGGACGCGACTACACCACGGTCAGCCGCCAGGTGGCGAAGCTGGAAAGCCTCGGTTTGGTCGACCGCCAGGAAAGTGCCAAGGACCGCCGGGTTCGCGAGTCGGTGATCACCCCGCAGGGCAAGGCAATGACGGATCGGGTGGATGAGGCACGTACGCGAATGGGGATGGCCATTTTCGCCACCTGGGAACAGCAGGACATCGACGACCTGGTGCGGCTGATGGGCAAGTTTGCCGCCGACCTCAACGACGATGCGCTGGTCACTCTGACGCTTGAGAATCGATAGAAAAGCCGGGCAAAAAAATACCCCTCAATGAGGGGTATTTTTAAACGACTTCCAGCGGTTACCGGCGGCGGAACAACGGCAACGGTTCATCCGTCGCGGCCTGGTACGTCACCGAGAAATCCTTGAGGCTTTCCAGCGCTTCGTACGGGTCTTTGTCCGCGCGCAAGGCGAAGGCATCGAACCCGCAGCGGCGCAGGTAGAACAACTGGTCGCGCAGCACATCGCCAATCGCCCGCAGCTCGCCCTTGTAACCATAACGGTCACGCAGCAGGCGGGCGTTGGAGTAGTTGCGACCGTCGGTGAAGGCCGGGAAGTTCAGGGCGATGACCTGGAAGTGCTCCACGTCATCACCGATCTCTTCGGCTTCTTCATCGGCGTCCAGCCACACACCCAGGCCGCCGTCGCGGGCCTTGAGGGCGTGAGCGTGCTCGCGCCACAGGGCCAGTGGCACGATCAGGTCGTCGCAGTTGGAGATGCCATCGAAGCTCGCATCCTTGGGCAGCAGGTGCCAGGTTTCGTCGAGGACTTCGTTGTTCTTAATGATTCGCTGCATAGACGCGCTCCTTGAACAGGTCAATGCCGATGCGCTGGTAAGTGTCGATGAAACGCTCATCTTCGGTGCGCTGTTCGACGTACACGTCGATCAGCTTGCCGATCACGTCAGGCATGGCTTCCTGGGCGAAGGACGGGCCGAGGATCTTGCCCAGGCTCGCATCGCGGCTGGCGCTGCCACCCAGGGACACTTGGTAGAATTCTTCGCCTTTCTTGTCCACGCCCAGGATGCCGATGTGGCCGACGTGGTGGTGACCACAGGCGTTCATGCAACCGGAGATGTTCAGGTCCAGCTCGCCGATGTCGAACAGGTAGTCCAGGTCGTCGAAACGGCGCTGGATCGATTCGGCAATCGGGATCGACTTGGCGTTGGCCAGGGAGCAGAAGTCGCCGCCCGGGCAGCAGATGATGTCGGTCAGCAGGCCGATGTTCGGCGTGGCAAAACCCTGCTCGCGCAGCTCGCCCCACAGGGTGAACAGTTGAGACTGTTCAACGTCGGCGAGGATGATGTTCTGCTCGTGGGAGGTGCGCAGTTGGCCGAAGCTGTAGCGCTCGGCCAGGTCGGCGACGCCGTCCAGTTGCTTGTCGGTGATGTCACCCGGTGCAACACCGGTAGGTTTCAGCGACAGGGTCACGGCGACATAGCCCGGCTTTTTGTGGGCCAGGGTGTTGCGGGTGCGCCAGCGGGCGAAACCCGGGTGCTGCGCATCGAGCTCGGCCAACGCGGCGTCCTGATTGCTCAGGGCCTTGTAGTCCGGGTCGACGAAGTGTTTGGCAACGCGGTGCACTTCGGCGTCGGTCAGGGTGGTCTGGCCGCCGCGCAGGTGTTCCATCTCGGCGTCGACTTTCTGGGCGAACACCTCGGGGGTCAGCGCTTTTACCAGGATCTTGATCCGGGCCTTGTACTTGTTGTCACGACGGCCGTAGCGGTTGTAGACCCGCAGGATCGCGTCGAGGTAGCTCAACAGGTCCTGCCACGGCAGGAATTCGTTGATGAAGGCACCCACTACCGGCGTACGACCGAGGCCACCGCCGACGAGCACACGGAAGCCCAACTCGCCCGCCGCGTTGTGCACCGGCTCCAGGCCGATATCGTGCACTTCGATGGCGGCGCGGTCCGAGGTCGAGCCATTGATGGCGATCTTGAACTTGCGCGGCAGGTAGGCGAATTCCGGGTGGAAGGTGGTCCATTGACGGACGATTTCACACCATGGGCGGGGGTCGATCAGCTCGTCAGCGGCAACGCCGGCGAACTGGTCGGTGGTCACGTTGCGCAGGCAGTTACCGCTGGTCTGAATGGCGTGCATCTGCACGGTGGCCAATTCAGCCAGGATGTCCGGCACGTCTTCCAGGGCCGGCCAGTTGAACTGAACGTTCTGGCGAGTACTGATGTGGGCATAGCCCTTGTCGAAGTCGCGGGCAATCTTGGCCATCATGCGCGTCTGACGGGAAGTCAGTTGGCCATAAGGCACGGCAACCCGCAGCATCGGCGCAAAGCGCTGAACATAAAGGCCATTTTGCAGGCGCAGAGGGCGGAACTCTTCTTCGCTCAGTTCACCTGCCAGATAGCGTCGGGTCTGATCACGGAACTGCTTGACGCGGTCCTCGATGATGCGCTGATCGTATTCGTCGTATACGTACATATAGGTCCTGTTCTCGGCAAATCTGCGCGCACGGCCGCGCACTCCCAACGGAGCCGGCGCACGATACCAGTTTGCGTTTATGCGCAAAAGTGATGTTTGAGTATATGCAAATAACCAAATGGCCTAATGAGAACGGTTATCGCGATACCCACATTTGTCATGCGGGCAATCATGAACTTTACTGTGCTCGTGTCTTTGTGCAATCACCTATAAAACCGACAAGAGGCGATGCTATGAGCAATCCGACCAAAGCCCGCAAAAGTGACAGCAGTGTCGATGCGTGGGCCATTCTGTTCTTGATTATCCTGGTGGTTTCCACTGCCGTGTTCTGGGTCAGCCATCAATAAAAGGGCGTTATCGAGCCTTGTTGTCGACAATCGGCAATTAGCCGAGATTGACCGGCCTGATGCCATTATCATGGGCCGTCATTCCGAAGGGCTCAGGCAACGATGTTGAAGGTTCTCTGCAAGTGCTTGCTGGTGCTGAGCATGCCGTTCTGGGCCATCGCCCAGGCGACGTCGGTGGTGTTTCTCAACCCTGGCAATTCGACCGAGACCTTCTGGGTCAGCTACGCGCAATTCATGCAGGCCGCCGCCAGGGACCTCGGCCTGGATTTGCGTGTGCGCTATTCCGAGCGCAATCCCGAGACCACGCTGGTGCAGGCCCGTGAAGCCCTGCAAGGCGCCGAGCGCCCGGACTACCTGGTGCTGGTCAACGAGCAGTACATTGCCCCGCAGATCTTGCGCCTGGCCCAGGGCAGCGGGGTCAAGCTGCTGATCGTCAACAACGCGCTGACCGCGGACCAGACTCAACTGCTGGACGCCGGCAAATACCCTGACTGGATCGGCAGCATGGTCGCCGACGACGAACAGGCGGGCTACTTGATGCTCACCCAGTTGTTGCGCTTGCATGGGCCTGTCGCCCCCGGCCAGACCCTCGACCTGATCGCGTTCTCCGGGGCCAAGACCACTCCCGCCGCGCAACTGCGCGAGCAAGGCTTGCAGCGCGCCCTGGCGGATCATCCGCAGGTGCGCCTGCGCCAGTTGGTGTATGGCGAGTGGAGTCGCCAGCGCGCTTTCGACCAGGCCACGCAGTTATTCAAACGCTACCCGCAGACCGCGCTGGTGTGGGCGGCCAACGATGAAATGGCGCTGGGGGCAATGGATGCACTCAAAGGCAGCGGGCGCACGCCGGGCACGGACGTGTTGTTCAGCGCGGTCAACAGTTCGCCCGAAGCGTTGCAGGCGCGCCTTGAGGGGCGCCTGAGTGTGCTGGTGGCCGGGCATTTCACCCTTGGCGGCTGGGCGATGGTGGTGCTGCATGACGATGCCCGCGGCCTGGGCATGGCGCAGTACGGTGGGCGTGAGCGCAAACTTGGGCTCTTTCGATTGATTGATCCGCCACAAGCCACGCGCCTTTTAGAGATGCAGGGGCGCGAGGACTACGGCGTCGACTTTCGAGCACTGTCAGCCCAGGGCAAGCCAGCCACCTATCGCTACCCGTTCAGCCTGCAACTGCTGATGCATTGACCGGCTTCAAACACCGGCCAGGTGCAGCACCAGCTTGACGATGCCAAACAGGGTCAGGGCAAACACGGCGGTAAACACAATACCCAGGATGACAAAGTGGCTGGGCTTGCCATGGGTAAAGTCGCGGGCGCGATTCTTCCCGCTCTGCACCCCGAAGGCGGCTGCCATCACGCTGTGAAGCATCTGCCAGAAAGTCGGTGGCTTGTTGTTGGAATCGTCCATAAAGGCCTCGCGGTAGGGATCAAACCCATGGATGAGGATAGCCAAGTTCCCGCAAAACACCGGCTGTAGCTATCTACCGCCCTGGCGGTTGGCCCGTTCGCTGTACTGGGACTCCTTAACAGAGTCATCAGGAACGAGCGCATGCCAACCTTACCCGCCCCGACAGAGCAGGGGCTACACACCGTATTGATCAAGAACAGCTTGCCCGGCTGGATTGCCCGCAGCGCGGCTGCGGACATCCGACGCTTGAAGCCGGGCCTGCTGCCCGGGCGCGTCCCCGAGGATGCACCACCTGCCTGGCTCAGTAACGCGCCCCAGGGGTTGCGCCAGGCATTCGCCGACAGCCAGTTGGCCAGTCGCCGCGCCCACGAGCGGCTGGCCAAGACTCTCGACGGCCTCAAGGGCATCACCGAGTTCGCCCAGCCGCTGCTGGAAGACGCCTGGCGCAAACGGTTCGGTGAGGTACCGGACGTCCACAAGCACCAGTTGCACTACCTGCGTTACCGTCAGGTGCCGCAACAGCATTCGCTGTTGCAGGCAGCATTGCTCAACTTTGAAGGCAATGAAGACTTTGCCGATATCGCCCTTGAGCAAACCAGCGCGCTGGCCCCCGAAGGGGCGTTGTTCACCGAGTACTACGGCGAAATTCTGAACGACCATTCACGCCGGGCCCGCTATCGCTACCGCGAAAAGCTCGCCGTCACCCCGGACCAGTTTGCCGCGCTCTGCCGCACGCTTGACCTGGGCCGGCAATACCAGGCGCATTTGCAACAAGTGTTCGAGGAGGCGGGCACCAAGGCCGTGGTGCGCGAGCAGATGATCGACGCGAACAAGAAACTGCTGGCCGTCAGGCTGCACACGGCGCGGATGAAGAACGAAGTCAGCGACAGTGCCTATGCCATGCTCAACGCCTTGCTGGCCGGTACCGAACGGCCGCAGTTGGATGGCAAGCCCGTTGCCTGCAGCCAATTGGCGATTCTCGGCTGCAAGGTGGGTGAAGTCGTACTGATCGGGCCGGGCGTCGGCGCGATGGCAGATGCCCGGCAGCCGTTGGGCTGGGGCACTGTGCTGGTGCCCGGCGCCTCGCTAGGGGAGTTGCTGGTGCCGGCCGCGGCCGACCAGCGGCTGGTGGCGTGGATCCCCGGTGCGCCGTTGTGCCCGCTCAAGGAATACCCGTCGATAAAGGCGTTCGAGGCGGAACTGGCGATCAACCTGCGCTCCCCGGAGTATCAGCGGCTGTTTGCCAGCCTGGTGCCGCAAGACGAAGCCCCGGCTTTCCTGCAACGACTGAAGACCAAGCTCTTTACCTTCGAGTGGAATTCCAGAGGCTACATGGAGCAGGTCTACGACCCGAACGTCAACCTGGCGCGCCGCGAAAGCCTGATCAGTGGCGAGCTGTTCGGAGCGCTCTATGACAACCACCTGCAACGCCTGAAAGATAACGCCAGAACGCTCGCCGTACCCACCGCCGAGGCGGATCGCAAGGCTGCCCAGGAACGCCACGAACATTGGCTGAGTATTGGCTTGAATGTGCTGAACGTGGCGGCCTTTGTCGTGCCCGGCCTGGGGGAGGTGATGCTGGCGGTCACGGCTGTGCAACTGGGCCTGGAGGTCTACCATGGCATCGAGGCGTGGAAGGAAGGCGACATGGATGCCGCCTGGGGACATCTGGAGTCGGTGGCGCTGAACGTGGCCTTCATGGCCGCCCTCGGCGGTTCGACGGCCCTGGCCGGTCGCGCGCCGAAAATCCAGGTATCCCGCTGGGTGGATGGCCTGGTACCGGTCAAACTGCCCAGTGGTGAGGCTCGGCTGTGGAAACCGGACTTGGCGCCGTACCGCAGCGAGGTGGTGCTGGCCCCGGCTCTCAAGCCTAATGCCCGGGGCCAGTACGAGACAGGCGGCAAGATTTATGTGCGTATCGGCGAAAACCTGCATGAAAAGGTCTTCGACAGCCGAATCCGCAAGTGGCGAATCAAACACCCGGAAAATCCCGAGGCTTACCAACCGATCCTTGAACACAACAACGCCGGTGCCTGGCGGCATGTGCATGAGCAGCCCTTCAAATGGGACCGCCTGACCCTGTTGCGACGACTGGGGCCTGCCACTGAAGAATTCTCTGATACGACACTGGGCATTATTGGGGATATCAGTGGGGTCCAGGATGACGTGTTGCGCAAGGCGTATATCGAAGGCAGGCCGCTGCCCGCCGTGCTGGCCGATACCCTGGAGCAGTTCCGCAGCCAGCCAGTGGCGGAAACGGCGCCGCTGGCTGGCGAAGAGGCGGTGCTGCAACGGCGCTTCCCTGGATTGTCGAGGCGAGCCATCCAGGAAATTCTTGATACCGCCAGCGAACAGGAGCGCTTGCAACTGCGCAGTCAGCGTGGAGCCTCGGCGCGCCTGGACAGTGCCGCTCGCCGCGCAGTCCAACAAGGCCGCCTGAGCCGTGCCCTGGCGGGGCTGCATCGTCAGGCCGACGCCGGTGCCGACACTGACCGCCTGGCCCTGCATTGCCTGCAACACTTGCCGGGCTGGCCCACCAATCTGCGCCTGGAAGTGCGCTTTCAGGCTGTCGAAGGACCGTTACTGAACAGCATTGGCCCGCAAGATGCGCCGCTGCGCAGATACCTGGTCAAGCAGGGCGAAGCCTTCCAGGCCTACGACGAGCGCGGTGTCGCGCTGAACAGCCGGACCACCGGGCGGCGTAATTTCTTCCAGTCCGTCGTGCATGCGATCCCCGCTGCGGCCCGACCTGGCCTGGACATGCCCGTGGCGACCCTGGACCGGGAACTGCAACAGGCGGTGGCCAGTTATGCCACCCGCCGCCGTAGCCAAATGTCCAATGTGCTCGGCCTGCGCGCACCGCGTTCGCGGCCCGTGTTGACAGGGGCGGGGGGCGTCCTGGGTTACCCGTTGAGCGGTCGGGGCAAAGGCTTTGACGTGGATGCATCGCTGACGGCGAGGGTGCAGGCGCTCTATCCGAACCTCAACGCCGGGCAGGCCAGCGATTTTGTCCTGAGCCGATTGCAGGCCGGTGAAAGCGCCCAACAGATCTTCACCCTGTTGGGGAACCGCCAGCGTGAGTTTGACCTGTTGCAGGCAGAGCTTGATCAGTGGACCGCCGCTGCTGCCGGGCAGGCGGGCGGGGCCAGCCAGCAACAACGGGTAGCGGCCGACATCATCGGTTGCTGGCGCCAGGGCATTTACCGCGAGCGGCCGCCCCAGAGCATTCTGTCGTTGGGCAGCGTGACGGACCTTCCGCGGCTGAGTGCAGACTTTTCCCATGTGCAGGCGCTGAGCGCACATGCCGAGCTTTTGTTGGGTGATCAGGGCGTGCGCCTGGCCGATCAGTTTTCCCGGGTGCGACACCTTGAGGTGTTTCTTGACGCAACGCCGGGCACCGGACTGGTCGACGGGCTGAACCGCTTCGTCGATCTCAACCAACTGACGTTGAATGGTCGGGACGTGGCCTATTCGGTCCCCTTCATTCAACGCCTGGGGGCAATGGAGCGCTTGCAGAACCTGTCCGTCGCGGGGCTTTCGCAAAACCTGGACGTCAGCGCCCTCACGCACCTGCGCTCGCTGCGCATGGAGGGCTCGGTGCAGGAGTGGCCACAGGGGGTGGCGTCACTTGAGCACCTTGAGAGGCTCGACCTGTGGCGAACAAACATCCGTTCGGTGCCCCCGTCGATGCTCATCGGGCATGAACGCCTGTGGCGCGGCTTGAACCTGCGGTGGGCCGCGTTTGACCGCCGGGAATTCATGGCGGTGTATGAACATGTGCGGGGCAATCCGGCTCACCTGCTCAATGAGCAAGCCCTGGTGCAGGGTTACTGTGAAGGCGTGATGGACCGCTTGAAAAATGTGCACTGGGGGTTTGGCATAGACGTTGTCTCTCAGTTCCGGCAGCAGGGTCTGACCACTGAACAGATACTGGCCCGCACTCACCAGGTATTCGACGAACAGCTCGCCCTGAGCCGGGACCTGGAGGAGTGGGCGGCCAGGGAGTTGCGGGTTGACCGCCGGCAGGTGGATGTCTTTTACCGCCAGCGCGCCGCCGAGCGGCTCCTGGACAGTTGGCGTGAAGGCCTGGGGCCGCGGCTTGCGCCGTCGGGCATGTCGGCGCGCTCCAACCTGCCGACCGCCACACTGAACCTGTCGGGGGGCGTACTGGGCGACTTGCCCGGGTTGCCGGCGGCCGCGTTCGCCCATGTCAAACAGGTCAACCTGAGCGGCACCCGGGTTTCCATTGAGGCGTTGAATGACTTTCTCGGCGCATTCAACGCCATTGAAGACTTGAACCTCAGTGCCAGCAACCTGGCACAGCTGCCTTCGGCCCTGGACAACTTCACCGCCCTGCGCCAGTTGGATCTTTCCCACAACCAACTGAGCATCATCCCGTCCATCCAGCAACGCTTGAGCCGCCTGACGACTCTTGAAACCCTGGACTTGCAATACAACCGTGTCGCGAGCCTGGATCTGCGTGGCCTCAACGCCTTGCGCCACTTGAACCTCAGCCGCACTGGAATAACCGAATGGCCCGAGGGTGTCCTGGACTTGCCAGTCCTGGAGAGCCTGGACCTGAGCCACAGCGCTATCACCCGGGTGCCCGCCCAGGCGCTCACCGGCCACGACACGCTGATGCTCAAGAGCAACCTGCGGGGTTGCCGACTGAATGCCCGGGCCTGCGCCGACATCCTGGCCTTTGCGCAACGCACCCTGCGGGAAAATCCATTGGGCCTTGATGTGGAATTACTGCCGTTGGTGGGGCCGGAAATCTACCTGCACAAGCCGCTGGGCATTCCCCAGGAACAGCTGCGCATCGGCCGGACCGGCGGCGATCCGGAGTATTTCCCGGTCAGGGTCACGGACGACCCCGGCCAGTTGCTGTTGCCCCTGCACGTCGAGAACGTCGACGCGCAAGCATGCCTCACTCCGGCGGCGCGCCTGCAACAACTGGATCCTGCCTTGAGCAGTGCCCAGGCGGTGGCGCGCATTGATGAATGGCTGGCCGCCGGCCTGGGCGCCACCGGCGTCGACACACGCCTGGTGCAGTTGCACGCCGAGCATCAACGCTTGAGCCGGGTGTTGAACAGTTGGATCGACATCGAGGGTTATCGCGAGGGGGGCGGCTGGGTCAGTGCCCTCGACCGTCGTCGTGCCGCCGGCCGGCTCCTTGAAAGCTGGCGCCACAACCTGCGTGCCCGGCCCGAGGTGCCGCCGGTGGACGGGCGCGAGGTACTGGACCTGTCCGGGTTGTATCTGGGCGACCTGCCGACGTTGCCGGCTTCAATGAGCCACGTCAGCGTGCTCGACCTCACCGAGGTGAAGCTGACGGAGCAGGGGTCCAATGGGTTCCTGGGCAGTTTCCCCCACCTGCGCCGGCTTGTGCTCAACAAGAATGGCCTGGCGCACCTGCCCGAGGTGATCAACCAATACACGGCGCTGACTCATCTCGAAGCCACCTACAATGATTTGCGCGACGCTGTGGAGCTACAGGCACTGCTCGGCCCATTAAGTGCGCTGGAATGGCTCGACCTTGGCGAAAACACCCTGGCCAGCCTGGATGTCAGCGGCCTGCGCGGGCTGACAAACCTGGATCTGCACAACAACGTCCTGGAGGAATGGCCGGCCGGGGCATTGGAACTGCCGCGACTGCGCACCCTCGACCTCAGCAATAACCAGATCGAGACCATCCCGGACGATGCCCTGTTACCTCGCCACAACCTCCTGATGAGCAACACCAACCTGACAGACAACGGGCTGGAAGAACGCGTGTTCGAGCGCCTGAGCGACTTCCTCGAGGAAACGGGGTTCGGCCTGGGTTATACCCGGGAGCAAAT
Organism: Pseudomonas sp. E6002; assembly: GCF_013385565.1. Lineage (NCBI taxonomy): Bacteria > Pseudomonadati > Pseudomonadota > Gammaproteobacteria > Pseudomonadales > Pseudomonadaceae > Pseudomonas > Pseudomonas sp. E6002. Next base: position 63,969 of record NZ_JACAPT010000046.1, read on the forward strand.
TGATCGCGAGCTCGATGGCTTCCTCCTCAGTACCAGTCACGAGGAAGCGGATCTGAGCGGTGAGCTGCATCCGGAGCTGCTGACGCCCGCAGCACAGAAAGCCCAGTGGTTTGCTGGCGTGGCGGCCGACTCCAGCAAACACGCAGTCTGGGAGTCGCTCAAGAGCGCTGACGACAGTGAGGATTTCTTCTACATCATTTCCCAGCTGAAAAACGCCCAGGACTTCATCACCGACCGCCCTGAGTTGACGCGCCGGGTATGGGAGGTGCTGGAGGCCGCCGAGCAACGTCCGGCGTTGCGCGAGCAACTGTTCGGCAAGGCTCGCGGCATGCGGATCAACGCGACCTGCGGTGACGGCTGGATCCTGCTGTTCAGCGACCTTGAAGTCAGTGTCTATGAGTTCAAGGCCCTGGAAACCGTGGAGCCCGGAAAAGAAGGCGCGGCGCTGTTCAAGCTGGCCAGAAGCATGATCCGCCTGGAACAGACTGAAGCCACCGCCAGCCGCGTGGTCAGCCTAAAGCCCAGTGTTGACCCGGCGGAAATTCGCCTGGCCTACCGCATCGGCCTGGCCCAACGCCTGGAGTTGCCGCGCCAGCCGTCCGGCATGCTGTACCGCAACCTTTCCCAAGTGAAACAGGCCGATATCGACCAGGCCTACGCCAGCATCATCGCCCGGGAGGCGACCGAGGCGTTCACGGCCGATCTGGTCACGCGCCAGTACTGGGTCGACTACGTGCAGAAGCAATACGCGGCTGACTTTACGACGCTGGCCCAGACCCAGGCCCGCGAGGCTGAAGCCCTGGAGGATCGCTATCCGGCGTTTGGTGCGCAGTACGAGGCGCAAGCCGTGGTCTTGGCCAAGCAAAGGATTGAGCAACGCCAGGCCCTGCTGATTCGCCTGTCCGAGCGGGAGAGAGCAACACTGAGGCTATAACAGCCTGTGCCCCGGCGGCAGGTCCGGAAACGGGCCTGCCGCGCCTCAGTGGTCGTTACCCAGGTTCGGCGCCAAGGTGCACAAAAACATTTATCTACCTGCGAAGGCGCTCGCCTGTTCGCTGTACTGGGCCTCCCAAAAGCGTTCTCAGGAAGCCGCACATGTCTACTCCACCTAACGCCCTCGCGGACGAAAGCTTGCACACCGCCCTGATCACGGAGCGCCTGCCCGCGTGGGTCGCCCACATTGCCGCCGTCGATGTGCGCCGGCTCAAACATGGACTGTTGCCCGGCAGGGAGCGGCCTGCCACCAAGGTCCCGCTCTCGCCCGCATTGAACAAGGCACTCGATGACAGTCGCAAGGCCAGCCGTCAGTCCCGCGAAGCCTTGGCCAAGGGCCTTGGCGCGCTGCAAGGCATTGTCGAATTCGCCCAGCCCAAGCTGGAAGCGGCGTTGCGCGAGGCGATGGGCGAGGCCCCGGACGTCCACAAAAACCAGCTGCATTACCTGCGGTATCGCCAGGCCCCGCAGCAGCATTCGTTGTTGCAGGCGGCGTTGCTGAACTTCGAGGGCGATGAAGACTTCACCGATATCGCCCTCGAACAGACCAGCGCCCTGGCGCCGGAAGGTGCGCTGCTGACCGAGTACTACGGCGAGGCGCGGGCGGATGGCTCGCGTGCGGCGCGTTATCGCTACAGCGAAACCCTGTCGATGACTCCACAAACCTTTTCCCCCCTGTGCCGCACCCTGGACCTGGGGCAGCAATACCAGGCCCACCTGGCGCAGGTGTTCGATGCCGCTGCCACTCGGGCCGTGGTGCGGGAGCAGATGATTCGCGCGCAAAAAGACCTGCTGACGGTACGCCTGTATACCGCATGGGCGCAGGGCGACATCGGTCCGGCGGTGTTTCTCATGTTGCGTGAAGTGCTGGCAGGTACTTCGCGGCCGCTGCTGGATGGCGAGGTCGTACGTTTCGGTCAACTGTCGATCCTGGGCTGCGAGCTGGGGGAGGTGCTGCTGATCGGGCCGGGTGTCGCACCGACCCGGTCCGTGATCCCGCCCTTGTTTCCTGGGGCAGGTGTGAGCGGGCTGCTTCCCGTGGCGCCTGATACGCGGGTGGTGGCCTGGATTCCGGGCGCGCCGCAGTGCCCGCTCAAGGAATACCCGTCTATGCAGGCGTTCGACAAGGAGCTGGCGGTGAACCTGCGCTCACCTGCCTATCAGCAGTTGTTTGCCAGCCTGGTACCTCAGCAACAGGCGCCGCAGTTCCTTGAGCGCCTCAAGGAAAAACTCTACACCTTCACCTGGAACCCGCGTGGCTACAAGGAGCAGGTCTACGACGAGCAAATCAACTTGAACCGGCGAGAACGGTTGATCGAGGGGGAGTTGTTCGGCGCGCTCTACGAGCGGCATGTACAGCGCCTCAAGGACAATGCCAGAACCCTGGCGGTGCCCACTGCGGAGGCTGATCGAAAAGCCGCACAGGCACGCCATGCTCACTGGTTGAGCATGGGTTTGAACACATTGAATGTGGCCGCATTCATGGTGCCCGGCCTGGGGGAGCTGTTGTTGGCGGTCACGGCGATTCAGTTGGGCCTGGAGGTCTATCACGGCATCGAATCCTGGCAGGAGGGCGATATGGATGCGGCATGGGAGCACCTGGAGTCGGTGGCGCTGAATCTCGGGTTCATGGCTACCCTGGGCGGGGCGGCAGCCCTCGCTGGCCGGGCGCCCGCTATCCAGGTGTCGAAATGGGTCGATGGGCTGGTGCCGGTGAAGTTGCCGAACGGCGAAAGGCGCCTGTGGAAACCCGACCTTGCGGCCTACCGCAGTCATACCGTTCTGGATGCATCACTCAAGCCCAATGCCCAGGGGCAATACGCGCAGGGCGGCAAGATGTACGTGCGTCTGGGTGAGGGCCTTTATGAAAAGGCTTTTGATGCGCGGACTCGAAAATGGCAGATCCAGCATCCGAACAATCCGGCCGCGTACCAGCCGATCCTTGAACACAACCAGGCGGGTGCCTGGCGCCATACCCATGAACGCCCACTGGAATGGGACCGCCTGACCTTGCTGAGGCGCCTGGGTCATGAAACCCAGGGAATCAGCGATGCAACGTTGAGCGCCCTTGGCGACATCAGCGGCATCAGTGATGACCTGTTGCGCAAGGTCCACATAGATGGTTTGCCGATGCCTGCCGTGCTGGCCGATACGTTGCAGTTGTTTCGCGGCGCGCCGCCACAGGCTGCACTGCTGTCCCCCGAGGGCGCAGTGTTGCAGCGCCGCTTTGCTTCTTTGTCCCGAGGCGCGATCAACGAAATTATCAGTACGGCCAGCGATAAGGAACGCCTGCAGATACTCGGCCGAACCGGTGTTGCGCCGCGCCTGGATAACCTGGCGCGGCGTGCGGTGCAGCAACGTCGCCTGAGCAGTGCGTTGGCCGGCTTGTACCTGCCGGCGCTCGCCAGCCTGGACAGTGACCGGCTGGCGTTGCATTGCTTGCAGCAACTGCCGGGCTGGTCTCCCACGCTGCGCCTGGAACTGCGCGCCGACAATCCCAGTGGGCGCTTGCTGGCTGAGGTTGGGCCTGAAGACGCGGCAGTGCGCCGTTACCTGGTCAAAAAAGGCGAGACATTCCTGGCGTGCGACCTGCAGGGGGCTCCTCTTAACAGTCCGGTCCCCGGCAGTCGTAATTTCTATCCATCAATCGTCCATGCCTTGCCCGTGACCCTGCGCCAGTCACTGGGTTTGCCGCTGGCCAGCGCGGATGTCGATTTGCAGCAAGCCCTGGCGCGGTATGCCACGGCACACCGCCTCGAAATGGCCGCCGTGCTGAAGATACGCGCGCCCATGGCTCGCCCGGCGTTGCGTCAGGCGAGCGGGTCATTAGGTTATGCCCTGAGCGGCCGGGGTACGGCCCAGGCACCCAATGCCGCCCTGGCGGCCAGGGTTCGCGATGTTTACCCCAACCTCAGCGATGAGGCGGCCCAGCTGTTTGTGCAAAGCCTGTTGCAGGCCGGCCAGCGTCCTCCACAGATCTATGAGTTGATAGGCAACCGCGAGCGCGAACTGACCCGGTTACGCATGACCCTGGATCAGTGGGTGACGCAAAACAGTGCTCAGGCGGGGGCACAACATACGGCCGACACCCTGATCAATTGCTGGCGCGAAGGCGCGTACCGGGGCTTGAAACCCCATGCCTATCTGTCACTGGGCAAGGCCGGTAACTTGCCGGCGCTGGATGCTGATTTTTCCCATGTGCGAGGGTTGGGCGTAAGCGGCGAAACCCTGGCGGGCGCCCAGGGCACCAGGCTTGCGCAGCAGTTCTCCAACGTCGAAGTCCTGAATGTGTTTACCGAGCCCGCCCATGTCGAAGCGATTGCCGCGGGCCTCGGGCTGTTTCCCAAGCTTGAAGAGTTGTCGATCGACGGCTGGGGCTTGACCTATTCGCCGGCCTTTTTGCAACGCCTTAACACGTTGAGCCAATTGCGCCGGTTAGTCCTGACGGGCGCGCTGGACGCGTTGGATGTCAGTGGCTTGAAACAGCTGCTTGCCTTGCGGGTGGCGGGCGCCCTGAAAGAGTGGCCGGTAGGTGTTCTGACGTTAGACAAACTGGAGACGCTCGACCTGTTGGCGACCGGGATAAATACCATGCCTGCGGCAATGCTTGAGGGCCACGAGCGCCTGTGGCGTGGCCTTACCCTCAACTGGGCAGCGTTTGAGCGGCGTGCGTTCATGCCGGTGTATCAGCACGTGAAAAACCACCCGGGGCATTTGGTGGATGAAGTGCTGATGGTGGACGCTTATTGTGAAGGCGCGTTGCGACGCCTGAAAGACAGCGACCCGGCGTTTGCGCCCAGTGCCTTGGCGTACCTGCGGCGCCATCGGTTGACCAGTGACGCCAAGTTGACCCGTGTGCACGCCTTGCTGGATGAACATGCAACCTTGCAGCAGGCGCTGGAAGAGTGGCAGGGCAGGGAAGTGGAGGTCGACCGGCGACCGGTGGACCCGCTCAATCGTCAACGTGCGGCAGACAAGCTCATGGCTTACTGGCGCGATGGCCTCGACCGACGTTTTGCCTCCCCCCGTGAGGTGGCCGGGCCTTCTTCGCCAGCCGCCTCCGAGGGGGTCATGCTGGACCTGTCGGGTACGGTACTGGGGGATTTGCCGCTGATGCCGGCCGCAGCTTTTGCCCACGTGCAGCGCTTGAACCTCGCAGGCACCCGGGTTTCAGTGGCGGCATTGAACGATTTCCTCCCCCAGTTCACCCAAATCCACGGCCTGGACCTGAGCCGCAGCAACCTGATGGACCTGCCGGCGTCCCTGACGCAGTTGAGGTCTCTCAAACAGCTGGACCTGGCGCACAACCAGTTGACGATCACTGAGGCGATACAGCAGCGCCTCAGCGCCCTGGTCACGCTTCGAGGGTTGAACCTGGATTACAACCGTGTGGGTACCCTGGATGTCAGCGGGCTCAACCAGCTGCGCAGCCTGAACCTGAGCCACACCGCGACCACCGCCTGGCCGACAGGTTGGCTGGCATTACCCGAACTGCGTCAAGTGGATCTGAGCTACAGCGCTATTACCACGATCCCCCAGGCTGCACTGACCGGCCATGACCTGCTGATGCTCAGCAGCAACGTGCGTGGCTGTCGCCTGACCTTGCCGGCCTGTGCCGACATACAGCGTTTTGCCCTGCGTACCTACCAGGACAATCCGTTGAACGTCGCACCGGCCATGCTGCCGGTTTTTGGCCCGAGCTTTTACCTGGACAAACCCTTGGGCATTCCCCGCGAAGGGCTGGCGGAGGGCAGAACGGGGGGCGATCCGGAATACTTTCCCCTGGAGGTCACGGACAGTCCCGATCTGCTCCTCGCGCTGGAGGTAGAGGTGCCCAACAGTGAAGTTCGGCAGACACCTGCGCAGCGTCTGCAACAAATAGACCCGGCGTTGTCCACGCGCGATGCGGTACGGCGCATTGACGAACTGCTTGCCAGTGGCCTGGGCGCACTGGAGGTCGAGGCATGCCTGGTTCGGTGGCGCACGGGCTACCGGGGTATGGTGCGGGTGTTGAACGACTGGATCGATATTCGCGGTTATCGCCAGGGGGGCGGCTGGGTCAGCGCGGTGGACCGTCGTCGCGCGGCCGACAGGCTTATCGACAGTTGGCGCCATACCTTGCGGGCGCACCCCGAGGTTGCGCCGGGCGATGGGCGCGAGGTCCTTCAATTGAACGACCTGTATCTGGGGGACCTGCCGGCGTTACCCGAGCCGTTGGCCCATGTGAGGGTGTTGAACCTCAACGCAGTCAAGCTTACTGAGCAGGGCTCCAATGCGTTCCTGCGGGCGTTTCCCAAGCTGCGTACCCTGACTCTCAACAATAATGGCCTGATGAGCCTGCCCGACGCCGTCGGCGAATGCTCGACACTTACCGAGCTGCACCTGAGCCATAACGAACTGCGCTATCGCAGCGAGCTGCAGGGCCAGCTCAATCGGCTGACCGCGCTGGAGCGCCTGGACCTGAGTGAGAACGTCCTCGATTCTTTGGACATCAGCAGCCTGCCTCAATTGCAGTCATTGGAACTGCGCGGCAATAACCTTCTGGCGTGGCCGCAGGGTGTCCTCCAGGCTGCGCAGTTGCGCCACCTGGACCTGCGCAGCAACCGTATCGAAACCATCCCTGAAGACGCGTTGCTGCCCCAGCACAGCGCTCTGATGTGGGGCACGGACCTATCCGATAACCTGCTGTTTGAGGAAGATCTTGCACGCTTGCGCGTCTACCAGCAGCAGACCGATTGTGGCCTGGGATTTTCCGCCGAGGAACTGGAAGACGCACTGGAGGGGTACCACAGTACCGATAGCAGCTCCGGGTCGGACATCCACCCTGAACTCTTGACCCCGGAACAACAAAAGGCCCAATGGTTCTCGGGTATTGCCGCCGATTCGGCCCGCCACCGGGTATGGAGCGTGCTCAAGCAGGCCGAAAACAGCGAGGATTTTTTCTACATCATTTCCCAGTTGAAGAACGCCCAGGATTTCTTGCACGACCGCGCCGACCTGACTCGCCGGGTGTGGGCGGTGCTTGAGGCGGCGGAGCAATACCCGCACTTGCGCGAACAACTATTTGGCCAGGCCCAGGCGATGCGGGTAAGGGCTACCTGTGGTGACGGCTGGATCCTCCTGTTCAGTGATCTTGAAGTCAGCGTGTATGAGTTCAAGGCCCTGAGGGCCCTTGCGCCCGGGCAGGAAGGCACCACGCTGTTCAACCTGGCCCGGCGCATGATCCGTCTCGATGAAGCGGAGCGCATTGCTGGCGAAGCGATCAACCGCAGCCCCGGCATCGACCCGGCGGAAATTCGCCTGGCCTACCGCATTGGCCTGGCCGAGCGCCTGGATCTGCCTCACCAACCGTCCACCATGCTGTACCGCAACCTGTCCCGGGTGACCCAGGCCAACATCGATCAGGCGTATACCGCCATTGTGGCCAGAGAGAGCACCCCGGTGTTTATGCAGGAGCTGGTCAAGCGCCCGTACTGGGTCAGCTACTTGCAGAAGCTGTACCCGGAAGAGTTTTCGGTGTTGGCCCAGGCGCATCAGGTCAAGGTAGATGCCCTCGAGGAGCTTCACCCGGACCTCAGCGCCCAATACCTGAGCGAAGTCGCAGCCTTGGACACCGAAAACCTTGCCGAGCAACAGGCACTGGCGCTCAGGCTTTCGGGGCGGGCGAGGAGGGATCTGGGGATCTGACCCGGGCGCCCAGCCGGCTGGACGCCCGGGCCAGCGCGCCACAACTTAGTTGTCGTAACCCAGGTTCGGCGCCAGCCAGCGTTCGGTCACGCTCAGGTCCTGCTCCTTGCGGGCGGTGTAGCTGGCGACCTGGTCCTTGTCGATCTTGCCCACCGCAAAGTACTGCGCCTGCGGGTGAGCGAAGTACCAGCCGCTGACGGCCGCTGCCGGGAACATCGCGTAGTGCTCGGTCAGGAACACGCCGCTGCGGCCGGCGTGCATCTCCTGGGCTTCAGGGTCCAGCAGTTGGAACAACTGGGCCTTCTCGGTGTGATCCGGGCACGCCGGGTAACCCGGGGCAGGGCGGATACCGCTGTACTGCTCCTTGATCAGCGCTTCGTTATCCAGCACTTCGTCCTTGGCGTAGCCCCAGTGCTCTTTACGCACCTGCTGGTGCAGCCACTCGGCGCAGGCTTCGGCCAGGCGGTCGGCCAGGGCCTTGACCATGATCGAGTTGTAGTCGTCGCCGGCGTCCTGGTAGGCCTTCGCCACTTCTTCAGCGCCGATGCCAGCGGTGGTGATGAAGCCACCGATGTAGTCGGTTACGCCGCTGTCCTTGGGTGCGACGAAGTCGGCCAGGGAAAAGTTCGGCTTGCCGTCGGTCTTGATGATCTGCTGGCGCAAATGGTGCAGCCTGGCAATCGGCTGGCCGTCATCGCCGTAGACTTCCAGGTCATCGTCCTGCACCTGGTTGGTCGGCCAGAAACCGAACACCGCGCGGGCGCTGATGAGTTTTTCGTCGATCAGCTTCTTGAGCATTTCCTGTGCGTCGGCGTACAGCGCCGTCGCCGCTTCACCCACCACTTCATCGGTGAGGATGCGCGGGAACTTGCCGGCCAGGTCCCAGGAGATGAAGAACGGTGTCCAGTCGATGTACTCGGCCAGGATGTTGAGGTCGATATTGTCCAGCACCTTGGCGCCGGTAAACGTCGGCTTGACCGGCGTGTAGCTGTTCCAGTCGAACTGCGGCTTCTTGGCGATGGCGGCCGGGTAGCTCAGGCGCTCGGTGCGCGCGCTGCGGTTGGAGGTGCGCTCGCGCACGTCGATGTATTCCAGGCGGGTCTTCTCGACGAACGCCGGCTTCAATTCCTTGGACAGCAATTGCGTCGCCACGCCCACGGCGCGGGAGGCGTCGGTGACGTAGATCACCGCGTCGTTGCTGTATTTGGGCTCGATCTTCACGGCCGTGTGGGCCTTGGAAGTGGTGGCGCCACCGATCATCAGCGGCAGGTGGAAATCCTGGCGCTGCATCTCGCGGGCGACGTGCACCATCTCGTCCAGGGACGGGGTGATCAGCCCGGACAGGCCGATGATGTCGCACTTCTGTTCCTTGGCCACCTGCAGGATTTTCTCGGCCGGGACCATCACGCCCAGGTCGACGATGTCGTAGCCGTTGCAACCCAGCACCACGCCGACGATGTTCTTGCCGATGTCGTGCACGTCGCCCTTCACCGTGGCCATCAGGATCTTGCCCTTGGCTTCCGGCTTGTCGCCTTTTTCCAGCTCGATGAACGGGATCAAGTGGGCCACGGCCTGCTTCATCACCCGGGCGGACTTCACCACCTGGGGCAGGAACATTTTGCCGGCGCCGAACAGGTCGCCGACGATGTTCATGCCGGACATCAGCGGGCCTTCGATCACCTCGATCGGGCGCGCGAACGACTGCCGGGATTCCTCGGTGTCTTCGACGATGTGGGTGGTGATGCCCTTGACCAGCGCGTGTTCCAGGCGCTTGTTGACTTCCCAGCCGCGCCATTCTTCGGTCTCGGCTTCCTTGACGCTGCCGTCGCCCTTGTACTTGTCGGCAATGGCGAGGAGGGCGTCGGTGCCTTCCGGGGTGCGGTTGAGCACCACGTCTTCCACCGCGTCACGCAGCTCGGCCGGGATCTGGTCGTAGATCTCCAGCTGGCCGGCGTTGACGATACCCATCGTCAGGCCGTTGCGGATCGCATACAGCAGGAACACCGAGTGGATCGCTTCACGCACCGGGTTGTTGCCACGGAACGAGAACGACACGTTGGACACGCCGCCCGAGGTCAGCGCATACGGCAGCTCGTCGCGGATGTAGGCACAGGCGTTGATGAAATCGACGGCGTAGTTGTTGTGTTCCTCGATGCCGGTGGCGACCGCGAAGATGTTCGGGTCGAAGATAATGTCTTCCGGCGGGAAGCCGACTTCATTCACAAGGATGTCGTAGGAGCGTTTGCAGATTTCTTTCTTGCGCGCTTCGGTGTCGGCCTGGCCGGCTTCGTCGAACGCCATCACCACTACCGCCGCGCCGTAGCGCTTGCACAGCCTGGCGTGGTGAATGAACTGCTCCACGCCTTCCTTCATGCTGATGGAGTTGACGATGCCCTTACCCTGGATGCACTTCAGGCCGGCCTCGATCACTTCCCACTTGGAGGAGTCGATCATGATCGGTACGCGGGAGATGTCCGGCTCGCCGGCGATCAGGTTGAGGAAGGTCACCATGGCCTTCTTCGAATCCAACATGCCTTCGTCCATGTTGATGTCGATCACCTGGGCGCCGGCTTCCACCTGCTGCAGGGCGACTTCCAGGGCTTCGGTGTAGTTGTCTTCACGGATCAGGCGGGCGAAGCGGGCGGAACCGGTGATGTTGGTGCGCTCGCCGACGTTGACGAACAACGAGTTGCGATCAATGGTGAACGGTTCCAGGCCCGACAGGCGGCAGGCCTTCGGAATGTCCGGGATCGGGCGCGGTGCGTAACCGGCCACGGCCTTGGCGATGGCTTCAATATGGCCCGGGGTGGTACCGCAGCAACCACCGACGATGTTCAGGAAGCCGCTCTGGGCGAATTCCTCGATGACCTTGGCGGTTTCCGACGGCAGTTCGTCGTACTCGCCGAATTCGTTGGGCAGGCCGGCGTTCGGGTGCGCGGAAACGTGGGTGTTGGCCTTGTTCGACAGCTCTTCCAGGTACGGACGCAGCTCGCTCGCGCCCAGTGCGCAGTTCAGGCCCACGGACAGCGGCTTGGCGTGGCTGACCGAGTTCCAGAACGCTTCGGTGGTCTGGCCCGACAGGGTGCGGCCGGAGGCGTCGGTGATGGTGCCGGAGATCATGATCGGCAGTTCGACGTTCAATTCTTCGAACACGCCCTGTACGGCGAAGATCGCGGCCTTGGCGTTGAGGGTGTCGAAAATGGTTTCGATCAGGATCAGGTCGGCGCCGCCTTCGATCAGGCCTTTGGTGGCTTCGGTGTAGTTTTCCACCAGCTCATCGAAGGTCACGTTGCGGTAGCCGGGGTTGTTTACGTCGGGCGACAGCGAGCAGGTACGGCTGGTCGGACCGAGCACGCCGGCGACGAAGCGCGGCTTGGCCGGGTTTTCCAGGGTCTTGGCGTCGGCGATCTTGCGCGCCAGGCGCGCGCCTTCTACGTTTAGTTCGTAGGCGAGGTCTTCCATGCCGTAGTCGGCCATGGAAATGCGCGTGGCGTTGAAGGTGTTGGTTTCCAGGATGTCGGCGCCGGCATCCAGGTAGGCTTTCTCGATGCCGCCGATCACGTCCGGACGGGTGATCACCAGCAGGTCGTTATTGCCCTTGACGTCGCTCGGCCAGTCGGCGAAGCGTTTGCCACGGTAGTCCTGCTCTTCCAGTTTATAGCTCTGGATCATCGTGCCCATGCCGCCGTCGAGGATCAGGATGCGTTCCTTGAGGGCTTGGTGGAGGGCTTGCAGACGAGCGCTACGATCGGGCATGGGACTACTCTGGTCAGGTATTACGGAGGGCCAAGATCATAACAAACCTGTGCGCTTTTAGAGCATGTGCTGGGTTTGCATGAATATCGCTCATGTTGGCGGGGGCGTTACATCGGTAGAATCGACGGGTTTTTCACTGCACGCATTGAATCGGGACCGGAAACATGTCACTTCGCCTCATCGTCAGCGCCGCGTTTGCGCTGTTCGCCCTTACCGCACAGGCAGAAGGTCCCGCCCCGGCGATCTCTTATACCCGTGACATCCAGCCGATCTTCACCGAGAAATGCGTGGCCTGCCACGCCTGCTACGACTCGGCCTGCCAGCTCAACCTGGGCAGTGCCGAAGGCGCCGCACGTGGCGCGACCAAGGTGCCGGTGTACGACGGCGAGCGCAGCCAGGCCAGCCAGCCCACCCGTTTGTTCTATGACGCCTTCGGCAAAGCCGCCTGGCAGCAAAAGGATTTCTACTCGGTACTCGACGCCCAGGGCAGCCAGGCCGCACTGATGGCGCGCATGCTGGAGCTGGGGCATAACGCGCCGCTTGCGCCCAACGCCAAGCTGCCCGACGACATCGTGCTGGGCCTGAGCCGCGAAAACACCTGCCCGATGCCGGGGGAGTTCAACGCCTACGCAGGTAACCACCCGAAGGAAGGCATGCCCCTGGCCGTCACCGGCCTGACCGACCAGCAGTACCAGACCCTGCAACGCTGGCTGGCCTCCGGCGCACCGATCGACGAACAAGGCCTGGCCCCGAGTGCCAAGGAAGCCTTGCAAGTGCAGCAATGGGAAAACCTGTTCAACCAACCCGGGGCCCGGGAAAGCCTGGTGGCGCGCTGGTTGTTCGAGCACCTGTTCCTTGCCCACATCTACTTTGAAGGCGGCGAGCCGGGGCATTTCTTCCAGTGGGTACGCTCGCGCACCCCGAGCGGGCAGCCGATCGACCTGATCAACACTCGCCGTCCCAACGACGACCCGGGCACCCAGGTGTACTACCGCCTGTGGCCGGTGCAGGGGGTGATCGTGCACAAGACTCACATCACCTATCCGTTCAGCGCCGAGAAGATGGCCCGGATCAAGTCGCTGTTCTATACCGATGACTGGCAGGTGCAAGCCTTGCCGGGCTACGGGCCGGGCCGGCGCGCAAACCCGTTCGAGACCTTCGAGGCGATTCCGGCCAAGGCGCGCTACCAGTTCATGCTGGATAACGCCGAATACTTCGTGCGCACCTTTATTCGCGGGCCGGTATGCCGGGGCCAGATCGCGACAGACGTGATCCGCGACAACTTCTGGACCCTGTTCCAGGACCCCGACCACGACCTGTATATCACCGATGCCCGCTACCGCGGCCAGGCCACGCCGTTGCTGGCGATGCCGGGGCAGATTGACGATGTGGGCAGCGTGCTCAGCCTCTGGCTCAAATACCGCGACAAGCGCAACGAGTACGAAGCGTTGCGCCGGGACAGCTATGCCGACCTGCCGCCGCCGAGCTGGTCGAGCCTGTGGGCGGGCAACGACAACGCCTTGTTGAGCATCTTCCGTCACTTCGACAGCGCCTCGGTGACCAAGGGCTTGATTGGCGAAGTGCCGCAAACCCTGTGGCTGTTCGACTATCCGCTGCTGGAGCGCACCTACTACCAGTTGGCGGTGAATTTCGATGTGTTCGGCAACGTTTCCCATCAGGCCCAGACGCGCCTGTATTTCGACCTGATCCGCAACGGTGCCGAGCAGAACTTCCTGCGCCTGATGCCGGCGGACTCTCGGGATGACTTCCTTGACGATTGGTACCAGAACAGCGGCAAGGTCAAGCTGTGGCTGGACTATGAAGCCATCGACGATGACAAGCCCACGGGCCTCAAGCTCGATGAAAAGGACCCCAAGCGCGACTTCGCCAACCAGTTGCTGGCCCGCTACGGCGACCTGAACGCCAGCCCGGACCCGATCAACCGTTGCGTCAGCGCCTATTGCTCGCGTCCGGGCATTGACCCTGCGTTGCAGGACGCCGAACAGGCCCTGAGCCGCCTGACCAACCGCCCGGCGGCGGGGCTCAAGGTGATCGACCTGTTGCCGGAAGCGACCATGCTGCGCATCGAAACCCGCAGCGGCAAACGTGAGATGTACAGCCTGTTGCGCAACCGCGCCCACAGCAACGTGGCCTTTATGCTCGGTGAGGCTTATCGCTATCAGCCGGGCCTGGACACCGTGACCATTTATCCCGGCGTGCTGAGCAGCTACCCGAACTTCATGTTCAACATTCCGGCGCAGCAGGTGCCGGAGTTTGTCGCGGCCATGGAGAATGCCAAGGACGCCAATCGCTTCGAGAAGATTGTCGACCGCTGGGGCATCCGCCGCAGTCACCCGCAGTTCTGGCAGTACTTCCACGACCTGTCGCAGTACATCCGCGAAACCACGCCGGTGGAACAGGGCGTGCTGGACATGAACCGCTACGAGAATCTTTGATCGACCTTTGACCGTCGACGGCTGTCCCAAGCCATAGGCACCTGAATAACCGGTGTCGAGGGTTGGGAGAGTGGGTCGACGATGTTGATTTCAGTACAGGCACTGCGCGCCCTGGCGGCCTGGACCGTGGTGGGTCATCACTTCATGCAGATTTTCTTTGGCTTTAAGGCCGATTCGGCGCTGGGCCACCTGTTTGTCGACAAAGGTGCGGCGGGCGTGGATGTGTTTTTTGTGATCAGCGGCCTGGTGATCTTCCTCTCCACCGAGAACAAACAGCTGCCGCCCTGGCGATTCCTGCTGTATCGCCTGCTGCGAATCGTCCCGGCCTACTGGTTCTACACGCTGTTGATGGCGCTGCTGGTGGTGTTTGCGCGGCCGGTGTTGCCGGACCAGAGCGTCGATGCGGCCCATGTGTTGATGTCCTTGTTGTTCATACCTTCCGAAAATCCCGGTGGTTATGGGGTGTACCCGACCTTGAATGTCGGCTGGACCCTGAACTACGAGATGCTCTTCTACGTGCTGTTTGCCTGGGCGTTGCTGTTTCGCCGGCAGTGGCGGGTGCTGGTGGTGGGCGCGTTGTTGTTTGCGGTGTGCCAGGCGTGGACTTCTTTCGGCTGGATCAGCGATTTCTATCGTTCGGACATCGTGTATGAGTTCCTGCTGGGGATAGGCATCGGCATGCTCTACCGCAAGGGCTGGATTCGCCCCGGGCTGTGGCTTCCATTGCTGGGGATTGCGGGGGCATTGCTGGCGATCTATCACTGGCCGGCATCGCCGCGGGCCCTGACCTGGGGCTTGCCGAGTGCGGTGCTGGTGGTGGCCTGTATCTCGATGGAACGCTATTTCGAGCGCAGCCGGCTGCTCAAGGTGATGGGGGATTGTTCCTACTCGGTCTATCTGATGCACGTGCTGGTGCTGTCGGCGGGTGGTTTTGTCGCCCAGCGTTATGGGGTTAACGCCTACGTGATGCTCGGCGTGTGCGTGGTGCTGATCGCCCTTGGGTCGCTGGCCAGCTACCACTGGCTGGAAAAGGGCAGTTATCGTCGGCTCAAAGGCTGGTTCGATGGCGACGAACGGTTGGTTCTTTCCCGACAAAAATACTAGGACTTTGTACCTCGGTAATAATTTGGCGTAAACTGCCGGCAAGCCTGCGAGGAGTTTCCATGACCGCCATAACCATTACCGACGCCGCCCACGATTACCTGGCTGATCTGCTGTCGAAGCAGAACACCCCGGGCATTGGCATCCGCGTCTTTATCACCCAGCCCGGCACCCAGTACGCTGAGACGTGCATTGCCTACTGCAAGCCGGGAGAAGAAAAACCTGAAGATACGGCGTTGGGGCTGAAAAGCTTCACCGCGTATATCGATGCGTTCAGTGAAGCGTTCCTTGACGATGCGGTGGTTGATTACGCCACTGATCGCATGGGTGGCCAACTGACCATCAAGGCGCCGAACGCCAAGGTGCCGAATGTTAATGCGGATAGCCCGATTAACGAGCGCATCAACTATTACCTGCAGACCGAGATTAATCCTGGGTTGGCCAGCCACGGTGGTCAGGTGAGTCTGATTGACGTGGTTGATGATGGTATTGCTGTGTTGAAGTTTGGTGGCGGTTGCCAGGGCTGCGGCCAGGCGGACGTGACCTTGCGTGAGGGTATTGAGCGTACGCTGCTTGAGCGGGTTCCGGAGCTCAAGGGTGTGCGGGATGTGACTGACCATACGCAGAAAGAAAACGCCTACTACTAAAGGGTGTTCGCTGCGGATGTGAAAAACGGCGCCCCGTGAGCGCCGTTTTTTTATGGTTTGGATTCAGTGGGTTGCGTTAGGGTTGTGAGGTTTTAGGTTAGGTATGTTGTGTACATATCCGTTATTTAGGTAACGGCGGCTTATGGTTCCGCTCTTACAGCGGGTCACTTTTGGCAAACGCCCCAAAAGTAACCAAAAGGTCTTTGCCCCACCACTCGGTGCCTCGCTTAGGCTCGGCATGCCCGCACTCCGGCACGGCTCCGCGGGCCGCCGCGACGGGCCATCCATGGCCCGGCGCGGCTAAATCGGCATCCTTGCCGATTTACCCGCTCCACCGTGCCTACTTGCGGCCATCGTGGTTGACGGGGCGCCTAAGATCAAAATCAAAA
>NZ_JACAPT010000047.1:0-34043 GCF_013385565.1 Pseudomonas sp. E6002
CGAGTGGTGGGGCAAGAGCGTTTTGCTTACTTTTGCGCTTTTCAAAAGTGAGCCGCTGTAAGAGCGGAACCATAAGCGGCCGTTACCTGAATAACGGATATGCCCCCAAAAACAGCAGAACTTGCACCCCCCGCGCTCCCATGAAATAGTCAGCCAAGCAAGTGCTTGGTTGGCTACCATCGGAACACAAAGGAGCGCGTCCATGTCTGTCGCTATTCGTTTGCCGCTGCAAGTCTTCTTCGACCGCGAAGCCCGCCACCCACGGCAACGATTCCTGGTTCAGCCCATCAAGAGCGGCGAGGTCCAAACCCTCACCTGGGCCGAAGCCGGTCACCAGGCCCGCTGCGCCGCCCACTGGCTGCGAGCCCGCGACCTGCCCCAGGGCTCCCACATCGCCCTGATCTCGAAAAACTGCGCCCACTGGATCATCGCCGACCTCGCCATCTGGATGGCCGGCCACGTCTCGGTCCCGCTCTACCCCAACCTCACCGCCGACTCCGTCGCCCACGTACTCGAGCATTCCGAAGCCGCACTGGCATTTATCGGCAAACTGGACGACTGGCCCGCCATGTCCGCCGGAGTAAAGGCCGACCTGCCCACCATCAGCCTGCCGCTGTGCCCCGATGGCGAATTCGATTTCACCTGGGCCGACCTGCAAGCCTGCTCACCCATTCAGGACAACCCCGCGCCCGCAGCATCCGATCTAGCCACCATCATCTACACCTCCGGCACCACCGGCCTGCCCAAGGGCGTGATGCACAGCTTCGGCGCGCTGGCCTTCGCGGCCATCCGCGGCACTGAACTGTTCGGCCTGGGGGAGGGCGACCGCCTGCTGTCCTACCTGCCGCTGTGCCACGTCGCCGAACGCATGTTCGTGGAGATGGCCTCGATCTACACCGGACAGACAGTATTTTTCGCCGAGAGCCTCGACACTTTTCTGACAGACCTCAAACGGGCGAGGCCAACAGCGCTGTTCGGCGTACCGCGGATCTGGACCAAATTCCAGATGGGCGTCTATAGCAAAATCCCCGCAAGCCGCCTCGATACCTTGCTGCGCCTGCCCTTCATCGGCAAGCGGGTCGGCCACAAAGTACTCGCCGGGTTGGGCCTGGACGCTGTGCGCGTGGCGATCTCCGGCGCAGCCCCCGTGCCCGAAGCACTGTTGGTCTGGTATCGCCGGCTGGGCCTGGATGTGCTGGAGGTCTATGGCATGACCGAAAGCTGCGGCTACTCCCACGTGTGCCGCCCCGGCCAGCAGAAACTCGGCTGGATAGGCCCGCCATGCCCGGACGTCGAAGTGCGCATCGGTGACGACGGCGAAGTCCAGGTACGCAGCGGCGCGACCATGCTCGGTTATTACAAGGACCCGGCAAAAACTGCCGAGACGCTCACCGCCGACGGCTTCCTGCGCACCGGCGACAAGGGCGAGCAGGGCACCGATGGCCGCCTGCGGCTGACCGGGCGGCTCAAGGAAATCTTCAAGACCAGCAAAGGCAAATACGTGGCCCCGGCGCCGATTGAAAACCGCCTGGCCGAACATGCACGCATCGAGCAGGTGTGCGTGGTGGGCGATGGCTTGAGTGCGCCCATGGGCCTGTGCGTGTTATCTGCCGTGGGTCTGCAAGATGCCGCAGGCGCTGGGCGCCAGGCTTTGCAGGGCAGCCTTGAACGCTTGCTGGAAGAGGTCAACCAAGTGCTCGATAAACATGAGCGCTTGCGCCAACTGGTGGTGGTGAAAGACAGTTGGGCGGTGGAAAACGGTTTTCTCACGCCGACCTTGAAGATCAAGCGCAACGTGATTGAATCAGCCTACGGGTCGCAGTTCCTGGCCTGGAGCGAGCGCTCCGAAGCCGTGCTGTGGCAGGATTGAGCACTGACATAAAACCAATAAGGACCGATCAATGAGCCTGTGGCGCACCCAACCGAATATCGAGCAACTGAATGCGATTCAGAAAAACACCATCGGTGAAGTACTGGATATCCGCTTTGAACGTTTTGACGACGAGTCCCTGACAGCCAGCATGGTGATCGACCACCGCACCCATCAACCCTACGGCCTGCTGCACGGCGGCGCGTCGGTGGTACTCGCGGAAACCGTGGGCTCCATGGCCAGTTACCTGTGCATCGACGCCAGCAAGTTCTATTGCGTTGGCCTGGAAATCAACGCCAACCACCTGCGCGGCCTGCGCAGCGGGCGGGTGACGGCGGTGGCCAAGCCTATTCACATCGGACGCACCACCCACGTATGGGACATTCGCCTGACCAGTGATGAAGGCAAGGCCAGCTGCGTATCGCGCCTGACCATGGCCGTGGTGCCGCTGGGGGAGAACCCGCCGGCCCGATAGGCGTGGCGTGAGTGTCATCATTCCTGGCAGTTACAGTCATTGCCGTGACTGCCCGGTCTGGGGAGAATCAACACTCTGTTTACGGTGATGGATCAGGTATGTCGCAGCACGTGTTTTTCGCTCACGCCAATGGCTTTCCTTCGGCGACCTACGGCAAATTGTTTGCCGCCCTGGCCCCGGAGTACGCCGTCGCGCATTTGCCGCAGCACGGTCACGACCCCCGGTTTCCAGTGGATGACAATTGGCAGAACCTGGTGGACGAACTGATCCACCACCTTGAGCAACAACCGGAGCCGGTGTGGGGCGTGGGCCATTCGTTGGGTGGTGTGCTGCACCTGCATGCGGCCATGCGTAGCCCGCAGCTGTATCGCGGGGTGGTGATGCTGGATTCGCCGGTACTGACCCTGGCCGATCGCTGGGTGATCCGCGCGGCCAAGCGTTTCGGCTTTATCGACCGGCTGACCCCGGCGGGGCGCACTCTGGGCCGTCGTGAAGAGTTCGCCGACCTGGCGGCTGCGCGCCAGTACTTCGCTGGCAAGACCCTGTTTCGCGGCTTTGACCCCGACTGTTTTGATGCCTACCTGCAACACGGCCTGGAGCCGGTGGGTGATCGCCTGCGCCTGCGCTTTGATCCGGCCACCGAAATCAGCATCTACCGCGGCGTGCCCCACACCAGCCCCGGCCAGGCCCGGCAACTGAAAGTGCCGCTGGCGGTGGTGCGTGGTCGCCAGAGCCGGGTGGTGATGCGTCACCATGCCAGCGGCGTGGGGCGCATGCCCATGGGCGAAATGCTGACCATGCCCGGCGGCCACATGTTTCCCCTTGAACGCCCACAGGACACCGCCACTTTGATCAAGAACCTGTTTGCCCGTTGGGAAGCTCGCCAGCGCGAGCGCAGTTGCGCATGACTGCGCCCGTCGAAGAAGTCCGCCTGGCGCTGCCGCACATCGAGTTGGCGGCGCATCTGTTCGGCCCTGAAGACGGTTTGCCGGTGATTGCCCTGCATGGCTGGCTGGACAACGCCAACAGCTTTGCCCGCCTGGCACCGAAACTCGATGGCCTGCGCATCGTCGCCCTGGACATGGCCGGCCATGGTCACTCGGCCCATCGACCCGCTGGCGCCGGTTATTCCCTGTGGGATTACGTCCACGACGTGCTGCAAGTCGCCGAACAACTCGGGTGGAAACGTTTTGCATTACTTGGCCACTCCCTCGGCGCCATCGTTTCCCTGGTGTTGGCCGGCGCCTTGCCGGAGCGGGTGACGCACCTGGGATTGATTGATGGCGTGATCCCGCCGACCGGCACCGCAGACAACGCCGCCGAACGCCTCGGCATGGCGTTGCAGGCGCAAATGAACCTGCAGGACAAGCGCAAGCCGGTGTACAGCACCCTTGATCGCGCGGTGGAAGCGCGGATGAAAGGCGTGGTGGCAGTCAGTCGTGAAGCCGCCGAACTGCTGGCCCAGCGTGGCTTGATGCCCGTGCCGGGTGGTTACACCTGGCGCAGCGACAGCCGCCTGACCCTGGCCTCCCCCATGCGCCTGACAGAAGAACAGGCGATGGCCTTCGTGCGCCGAGTCGGCTGTCCGACACAGTTGGTGGTCGCCGAAGACGGCATGTTGGCGAAACATTCCGAATTGCTTTCCGGGCTTACGTTCCAGGTGACTACCTTGCCCGGTGGCCATCATTTGCACCTGAATGACGAGCCAGGCGCTACCCTTGTTGCAGACTGTTTCAATCGGTTCTTCTCCACGCCTTGACTTGGCGGGGTCAACTGCCGAGGCTGGGCGGATCGAAAGGGAGTCAACCATGAACGATCTCAACACCGCAGCGCACCCCAATGGCCAGGGCGCGCCGATCCGATGAGTATGCCGAAGGGATTTTTCCGTGTTCTGGGGCTGTGCTGTTTCAGCCCGCTGGTGTTTGCCGCCGACGTACCGGGTAGCCAGGACTTGCCCGCCGTGGCCCGTCAGGTCGACGCGCAGATCGTCGACTACCGTCCCGCCGAAGAGAAAGAACGTATCTACCCGCTGGGCTCGATCCGCAAGATCAGCGGCCAGCTGCGCTATGAAGGCCAGGCCACCGCCCGCGGCCAAGCCACTGCCATCACCTACGAACTGCCTGCCGAGCACACCTCCAGCGCCGCCTTTACCGCCACCCGCGAAGCCTTGCAGGCCCAGGGCGCGCAACTGCTGTTCTGGTGCCAGGCCCGTGATTGCGGTGAAAGCAGCCTGTGGGCCAATGAAGTGTTCGGCAATGCCAAGCTGGTGGGCGCCGACGGCCAGCAGGAATACCTGCTGCTGCGCCTGGCGGCCCCGCAGGACAACTCCCTGGTCGCGTTGTACGGCATCACCCGGGGCAATCGACGGGCGTACCTGCACGTGGAACAGATGGACGCCAGCGCACCGTTGGGCGATTTGCTGCCGACCTCCGCTACGCTGCTGCGGGAACTGAAAAGCACTGGCGAGCTGGATTTTCCCAAGCTGGGCGCCGAGCCTGACGCCACCTGGCTCACCCTTATTTCCCGCGGATTGAACCTGGATGCCACGTTGCGGGTCAGTTTGACCGGGCCCACCGCCGAGGCATGGCGCCAGGGCTTGATCGATCAGGGCGTACGTGCGGCGCGCCTGGAAACCGGCACCACCGAAGCCAAGGGTTTGCACCTGCATCTGATACGCTGACCGTTCCAGGGCGAACGGACCCGCGCCGTTCGCCTAAGCTCTTGCTCTTACAGACTTCTTTTCGAGAAACCACATGCTCAATAACGATCGCCTGCTGGTGCAGATCCTGCTGCTGGTGTTGTTTGGTGCCAGCTTCTGGGTGATGGCGCCGTTCTGGTCGGCGCTGTTCTGGGGCGCGGTACTGGCGTTTGCCAGTTGGCCGGTGATGCGCTTGCTCACCCGCTGGCTGGGCGGTCGCGAATCGCTGGCCGCCGGGATCCTGACCCTGGTCTGGATGCTATTGGTGGCGTTGCCGCTGGTTTGGCTGGGGTTCAACCTGGCCGACCATGTGCGCGATGCCGTGGGCCTGATCAAGGATATCCAGGTGGATGGCTTGCCTGCGGCGCCCACCTGGCTCGGTTCCATTCCCTTTGTCGGCGAACGATTGGTGGCGATGTGGGACAGCATCGACCAGCAGGGCGCGGCACTGATGGTCACGTTGAAACCGTACCTGGGCCAGGTCGGCAACTGGTTGCTGGCCCGCAGTGCGCAGATCGGCGGCGGCATCCTGGAACTGACCCTGAGCCTGGTGTTTGTGTTCTTTTTCTACCGTGACGGGCCGCGCCTGGCGATGTTTGTGCATCGCTTGCTGGAGCGGTTGATCGGCGACCGGGCGGGTTATTACATCGAACTGGTCGCGGGTACGGTGCAGCGGGTGGTCAACGGTGTGATCGGCACCGCTGCCGCCCAGGCCTTGCTGGCGCTGATCGGCTTCTGGATTGCCGGTGTTCCGGGGGCTTTGGTGCTGGGGATCGTGACGTTCCTGCTCAGCCTCATTCCGATGGGCCCGCCGCTGATCTGGATTCCGGCCACCGCCTGGCTCGCCTGGAAGGGCGACTACACCTATGCGGTGTTCCTCGGTGTATGGGGCACGTTCATCATCAGCGGCGTCGACAACGTGCTCAAGCCCTACCTGATCAGCCGTGGCGGCAACCTGCCGCTGGTGATCGTGTTGCTGGGGGTGTTTGGCGGGTTGATTGCGTTCGGCTTTATCGGCCTGTTTATCGGCCCGACATTGCTGGCGGTGGCGTATAGCTTGTTGACCGACTGGAGTGCCACCCAAGCTCAGGTGCGGCGGGAAGATAAAACCGGGCAGTAATGGTTCCTGCAGGGCGCAGGAACCATTCCTACGCCCTTGGCAGCCACATTACGGCGGTAAGGCCGCCGCCCGGAGTTTCCTCCAGGCTCAGCCGTCCACCGAGGCGTTCCACGGCTTCCTTGGAAATCGTCATGCCCAACCCCACGCCACCGGAATTGCGGTTGCGCGAGCCTTCCAGCCGATAAAACGGTTCAAACACCGCCTCGCGTTTATCCGCCGCAATGCCCGGGCCGTGGTCGATCACCTTCACCACCAGCGCCTGCGGAGTGTCCGCGAGTTCGATGCGCGCGGTGCCGGCGTACCGCAGGGCGTTGTCGATCAGGTTGTTCAGGCACGAACGCAGGGCCATCGGTTGCACTTGCAGCGGCGCGCACTCACCACTGCATTGCACATCGGAGCCGCGGTCCTGGGCGTTTTCACTCAGGGACTCCACCAGCGCCTGCACATCCAGCCAATGCCGGGTTTCGCTGGTGCGCTGCTCGTGCAGGTAGCTCAGGGTGGCGTCGAGCATGCCGATCATGTCGTCCAGGTCCTGGCGCATCTGGCCCTGCAGCTTGGTGTCTTCGATCTGTTCCAGGCGCAGCTTGAGCCGTGACAGCGGCGTGCGCAGGTCGTGGGACACGGCGCCCAGCATGCGGGCACGCTGGGTGACCTGTTCGCGGATGCGCTTTTGCATCAGGTTGAAGGTCGATGCCGCTTGCCGCGCCTCTCGTGGGCCGGACTCGTTCAGCGGTGGGCTGTCGAGGTCCAGGCTCAGGCGCTCGGCCGCGGCGCTCAGGCGCTGGATCGGCCGGCTGAGCAGCTTGGCGCCATACCAGGCGGCGATGATCAGCGAGATAAACTGGAAGGTCAGCGGCACCACAGGCCCGCCGAACCAGGGACGGCGATGCTCCTTGGGCATTGGCGTCAGGCTGCCGTCCGGTTGCTCGATGAAGGTCTCGTGGGGCGGAGGGGGCGGCGGGCCATAATGGTGAAACCAGAAGAATGCCAGCGCGTGGGCCAGCACAATCGCCACCAGCAACACACCGAACAGCCGCCCGAACAGGGTGTTGAAGGCGTTGCGCATCAGCCGATATCTCGGGCGTCGAACAGGTAGCCTTCACCGCGTACGGTCTTGATCAACTGCGGGGCCTTGGGGTCGTCCCCCAGCTTCTGGCGCAAGCGCGAGACCAGCAGGTCAATACTGCGATCAAAGGCCTCGATGGAGCGACCCCGGGCCGCGTCCAGCAATTGTTCGCGGCTCAGCACCCGGCGCGGGCGCTCGATAAACACCCACAGCAAACGGAATTCGGCGTTGGACAGCGGCACCACCAGCCCGTCGTCGGCCACCAGCTGGCGCAGCACGCTGTTGAGGCGCCAGTTGTCGAAGCGGATATTCGCCCGCTGCTCGGTGCGGTCATCCCGCACCCGGCGCAGGATGGTCTGGATGCGCGCCACCAGTTCACGGGGCTCGAAGGGCTTGGACATGTAGTCGTCGGCCCCCAGTTCCAGGCCGATAATGCGGTCGGTAGGTTCGCAGCGGGCGGTGAGCATCAGGATCGGGATGTCCGATTCCGCCCGCAGCCAGCGGCACAGCGACAGGCCGTCTTCGCCCGGCAGCATCAGGTCGAGCACCACCACGTCGAAGGTCTCGGCTTGCATGGCCTGGCGCATGGCCGCGCCATCGGTCACGCCGCTGGCGAGGATATTGAAGCGCGCCAGGTAATCGATCAGCAGTTCGCGGATCGGCACGTCGTCGTCGACAATCAGTGCGCGGGTATTCCAGCGTTTGTCTTCACCGACAAGCGAGGCTTTTTGATCGTCATTCAGCACAGGAGTCAGGGTTTGCATGGTGCGATCATCTACCTGGTTGGCCGCCGGGCCGAAGCTCGGCGGCGAGGTTGTTGCGTTCAGCATAGGCGCCCAGCCCCGGGGCTGGAAGTTCTGTACGATGGTTCACGTGTGCGAGGCTAATCTTCGGGGGTATTGCAGGCATGTCGGGAATGTATCTGTTTCGACACAATTGCCCGGGAGCCCGCAATCTGGCGGCTAAATCGCGAATTACCGATCATCGGATCCCGCAAACCCGCTGCTTGCGCTACAATCCGCGCCGATTTCGACTTGCCTGAGAGCCCATTCCAATGTCCGCCTGCCAGACTCCTATCATCGTCGCCCTGGATTACCCCACTCGTGACGCCGCACTGAAGCTGGCTGACCAGTTGGACCCCAAGCTTTGCCGGGTCAAGGTTGGCAAGGAACTGTTCACCAGTTGTGCCGCCGAAATTGTCGGCACCTTGCGTGACAAAGGGTTCGAGGTGTTCCTCGACCTGAAATTCCACGATATCCCCAACACCACCGCGATGGCGGTCAAGGCCGCCGCCGAAATGGGCGTGTGGATGGTCAACGTGCACTGCTCCGGCGGCTTGCGCATGATGGCTGCGTGCCGTGAAGTGCTCGATCAGCGCAGCGGCCCCAAGCCACTGCTGATTGGCGTGACCGTGCTGACCAGCATGGAGCGTGAAGACCTGGCCGGCATCGGCCTGGACATCGAGCCACAGGAACAAGTGCTGCGCCTCGCGGCCCTGGCGCAAAAGGCTGGCCTGGACGGCCTGGTGTGCTCGGCGCTGGAAGCCCAGGCGCTGAAGACCGCCCACCCGGCGTTGCAACTGGTGACCCCGGGGATTCGCCCGGCGGGCAGCGCCCAGGACGACCAGCGTCGCATCCTGACCCCACGCCAGGCCCTGGATGCCGGTTCCGATTACCTGGTGATCGGTCGCCCGATCAGCCAGGCGGCCGACCCGGCCAAGGCGCTGGCAGCGGTAGTTGCCGAGATTGCCTGACCTACCCGACCTGAAGCGGGCACGGTAAAAAAATGTGGGAGCGGGCTTGCTCGCGAAGGCGGTAGAGCAGTCACCTTATGCATTGACTGTCACACCGCCTTCGCGAGCAAGCCCGCTCCCACATTTGGTTCTGAGGTGTGTCAGCTGACTTTAAGTACCAACTTCCCAAAGTTCTCACCGTTGAACAGTTTCATCAGCGTTTCCGGGAACGTCTCCAGCCCCTCGACTATATCTTCCTTGCTCTTGAGCTTGCCCTGAGCCATCCAGCCGGCCATTTCCTGCCCGGCAGCGGCAAAATTCGCCGCGTGGTCCATCACCACAAACCCTTCCATGCGCGCACGATTGACCAGCAGTGACAGGTAGTTGGCCGGCCCTTTGACAGCTTCCTTGTTGTTGTACTGGCTGATGGCGCCGCAGATCACTACGCGGGCTTTCAATGCCAGGCGGCTGAGCACGGCATCGAGAATGTCCCCGCCGACGTTATCGAAATACACGTCCACACCTTTCGGGCACTCGCGCTTGAGGCCGGCATGCACGTCTTCGTTCTTGTAGTCGATGGCGGCATCAAAACCCAGCTCATCCACCAGGAACCTGCATTTGTCGGCGCCGCCAGCGATGCCTACCACGCGGCAGCCTTTGATCTTGGCAATCTGCCCGGCAATGCTGCCCACCGCGCCTGCCGCGCCGGAGATCACCACGGTCTCGCCGGCCTCGGGCGCGCCGGTGTCCAGCAGGGCGAAGTAAGCGGTCATGCCGGTCATCCCCAGCGCCGACAGATAACGCGGCAACGGCGCCAGTTTCGGATCGACCTTGTAGAAACCCCGCGGCTCACCGAGGAAGTAATCCTGCACACCCAAGGCACCGTTGACGTAGTCGCCCACGGCAAATTTCGGGTTGTTCGACGCGATCACCTTGCCTACGCCCAAGGCGCGCATGACTTCGCCGATACCCACCGGTGGAATGTAGGATTTGCCCTCGTTCATCCAGCCGCGCATGGCCGGGTCCAGGGACAGGTATTCGTTGTGCACCAGCACCTGGCCGTCCTGGGGTGTACCCACCGGCACTTCCTGGTAAGTGAAGGTGTCCCGTGTGGCCGCGCCGACCGGGCGTTTGGCGAGCAGGAATTGGCGGTTAGTCTGGGCAGTCATGGCAGCGACTCTTGAGAAGTGGACCTTGAGTGATAGACCCTTCGGGCTGCACCGGCAAGGTGCGCGGCACCTGCGAATGCCCACCGATCCACTGCAATGATAGTGATGCCGGTGCCGTTATCACTGCGGCTCATGGTTCGCCAACCGGGCTTTTGATAGTGCTGACGCGCCGATGGTGGCTCTGGCTAGACTGGGGTCATCGAGCATTCCCATCGAAGGAACATCCACCATGAGCATGACATTTTCCGGCCAGGTCGCCCTGGTGACCGGTGCGGCCGCCGGCATTGGCCGCGCCACTGCGCTGGCGTTCGCCGCTGAAGGCTTGAAAGTCGTAGTCGCCGACCTGGACGCGGCTGGCGGCGAGGGCACTGTGGCGCTGATTCATCAGGCCGGTGGCGAAGCGGTGTTTGTGCGCTGCAATGTCACCCTCGAAGCGGACGTGCAGCAGTTGATGCAGCAGACCGTGGCCACCTATGGCCGGTTGGACTATGCCTTCAACAACGCCGGGATCGAGATCGAGAAGGGCAAGCTGGCGGACGGCAGCCTGGATGAGTTCGACGCAATCATGGGCGTCAACGTCAAGGGCGTGTGGCTGTGCATGAAGTATCAACTGCCGTTGCTGCTGGCTCAGGGCGGCGGCGCCATCGTCAACACGGCTTCTGTGGCAGGACTTGGGGCGGCGCCGAAGATGAGTATCTATGCCGCGTCCAAGCACGCGGTGATCGGCCTGACCAAGTCGGCGGCGATCGAGTACGCGAAAAAGAAAATCCGCGTCAACGCGGTATGCCCGGCCGTGATCGACACCGATATGTTCCGCCGTGCCTATGAAGCTGACCCGCGCAAAGCCGAATTTGCCGCCGCCATGCACCCGGTCGGGCGTATCGGCAAGGTCGAGGAGATCGCCAGCGCAGTGCTTTATCTGTGCAGCGACGGTGCTGCCTTCACCACGGGCCAGGCATTGGCGGTGGACGGTGGCGCGACCGCGATTTAGGAAGTGAGGCGGATGCCATTCAGAAAAGCGTTGGAGGCGCTGTGGGGTTTTTCCGCAGGTGGCCAGATGCCTCACCTGAATGTGTTTCACTAGGTAAATAATTCAATTAAATCAATGATTTAATAAATCTTGATCGCGGCTGTCATTGGGCTTCTGTGCTTAACTGGTTTGGGTTAAATGACAACAGTTTAAGTGAGTGGCTCATGGATTTAGGGATCGATCGACAAGCCCTTGTACCGGTAGTGCAGCAAATCGTCAGTGCGCTGGCCGCCTGGATTCGCGAGAGCGGCGCCAGCCCCGGGACGCGGTTGCCCTCGGTGCGGCAACTGGCCCACGAGAACCTGCTCAGTCAGTCCAGCGTCATCGAGGCGTTCGAGCGGATGGTTGCCCAAGGTGTGCTGGCCTCAAGGCAAGGCGCCGGTTTCTGTGTGGCCCAGCCACCCGCCGAGCGTGGTCTTCGCGGTGAAAACCAATGGTATGAGGGCGCCGAGTCGGGGTGGGGCGCCTTCATCGACAATCAACTGGGCGAACTGAAACTGGGATGCGGCTGGCTGCCGGACACCTGGCGCGAGAGCGACGATATCAGCTACGCGATTCGTGAAGTCACCCGCACCGACACCGCGGCCGTCTTCAACTACAGCACGCCGCTGGGCCTGCCGGCCCTGCGTGAACAGCTGCTCAAGCGCCTGGCGCACATCCAGGTGGCAACCCGGGTCGAGCATATCCTCACCACCCACGGCGCGAGCCATGCCCAGGACCTGCTGATCCGCACGCTGCTCAAGGCCGGCGACACCGTGGTGGTGGAAAGCCCGGGGTACGGCAACCTTTACCGCCAACTGGCCTTTCATGGTGTCAAGCTGCTGGAAGTGCCGCGCACCCGTGGCGGCCCGGACATGCATGCCCTGGAAGCGCTGTTGCGCGGGCACCGGCCCAAGTGCCTGTTCATCAACAGCCTGTATCACAACCCCACCGGCACCAGCCTGTCCCTGGCGGTGGCCGAGCGCTTGCTGCAACTGGCCCATTCCCAGGACTTCTTCATCATCGAGGAGGACGTCTATGGCGACCTGCAACATGCCACGTGCACCCGGTTGTCGGCGTTGCCCCACGAGGACCGGGTGATCTATGTCTCGAGTTTTTCCAAGACCCTCAGCAGCGCCTTGCGGGTGGGGTACCTCACGGCCAGCGGGGCGATCATCGCGCAATTGGCCAGGGTCAAGACCTTGACCGGCATCGGCACCTCGCGGTTTGCCGAGGCGGTGGTGGCGACGTTGCTGGCCAATGGTACCTACCGCAAGTGGGTGCAACGCCTGCGCCGGCGGCTGAGCACGGAAATGGCTATGACCCTGCAGGTGCTGGAAGACGAAGAGTGGGAGGTGTTTGCGGTGCCGGCGGGGGGCATGTTCCTCTGGGCGCGCCCTGGTGTCGGCGACCGTTCCACCGTGCAGGCACGGGCTCGCCGGCTGGGGGTGTTGCTGTCGCCGGGGACGCTTTTCAGCCCGACGGGCGAATCCAGCGACTGGCTGCGCATCAATGTGGCCTACGCTTCTGATCAGCGTGCACTGGCGTTGTTCAAGGCCATGGGACCGGCAGGATCGACCTCTACCATTCTGAAAACGACGAGGATGTAGCTTTTTGCCATTATTGTGGCGCCAAACCCTTGTATTCAGTGCCCCGGGGTTGCGAATCTCGCTGCATCGAAACCTGGCTTGATGGCATTCGCCATTGCAAGAGGACTCAAGTGCAATGATTTCTGCCGTGCAACGACGTTTTGCCAACCTCGGTATGGCCAAGAAACTGGGCTTGGGCTTTGCCCTGGTACTGCTGTTGACGGCATTGGTGGCCGCGATTGGCGTGTGGTCGCTGCAAACCGTTGGCCAGCGCTTCGAGGGCCTTAAAGCCATGTCGGCGCTCAACAGCGGCTTGCTCAAGGTGCGCTTGATCGAGCAGGACTACGCGTTGCATGCCGACCCCAAGTCGGTGGACGCCTTGCACGAAAGTGTCGACGCGTTGGCGGCCCAGGCGGTAATTCTCAAGGCCCAGTCGCCTGCCAATGTCCCGGTGATGAGCGACGTCGAGCAGGCGCTGGCGGCGTATCGCAAGGCGTTCGATGAGTTTGTCGAGCTGACCCAGACCAAGGACCTGGCGCTGGAAATGGCCAGTTGGTCGGTCTCCAGTGTCGCCAACAACCTTGATGTGTTGCAGGCCGGGCTGGCGGACGACGGCGCCTATGGCCTCAAGGAAAGCCAGGGCAAGGAAGGTGCCGAATTCATCGAGCAGGCGGGGCAGGTCAGCCAGGTCTCGCGCCTGATGCTGCAGGCCATGAACGAAGCGCACGTGCGCCTGGACCAGAGCCGCAAGGGCGATGACGAGAGCGCCGAGCAGGGCAAGATCGAGCAGGCCGATCAGGCCCTGGCCCAGGTCGAACAGCTGAAAACCACCGTCAAGGATCCTGGCTACCAAACCGTGCTTAACGAAGTGTCCGGGCATATCGCGGCCTTCAGCGAAAAACTCGGCGAATACACCGGGCTGCTGGCCCAGGAAAAAGTCGTCTACAAGCAGTTGCACGAGCGTGCAGCCGAAGTGGTCACCCGGGTCAATCAGGCCTACGACGCAGAAGACCTGTCGATGCAGGCGCAGTTGAAGAAAAGCGCGTTGCTGATCATCGGTTCTTCGGCGTTGGCGTTATTGGTCGGGCTGATTGCCGCGTGGATCATTACCCGTTTGATCGTTGCACCGTTGCGCAGCGTGATTGCAGTGGCCCAGCAGATTGCCGCCGGTGATCTCAGTGGCCGCATGGAAGTCAGTCGCCGGGACGAGATGGGCCAGTTGATGCTCGCGATGCAACAGATGAGCAGCGGCCTGAGCAGCATGGTCAGCGGGTTGCAGGCGGGTATCGAGCAACTGGCCAGCTCGGCCCATTCGCTGTCCAGCGTCACCGAGCAGACCAATATCGAGGTCAGCAGCCAGAAGGAAGAAACCGAGCAGGTGGCCACGGCCATGAACCAGATGACCGCCACCGTGCACGATGTGGCGCGCAACGCCGAAGAAGCGGCCCAGGCGGCGCAGACGGCGGATGACAAGGTCGACAGCGGCCAGCAGGTGGTGCGTCAGAGCTTGCAGCGTATCGAGTTGCTGGCCAGCTCCGCGACCTCCGCCAGTACCAGCATCGAAAGCCTGAGCGCGGAGATCCAGACTATCGGTACCGTCCTTGAGGTGATCAAGAGCGTGGCCGAGCAAACCAACCTGCTGGCGCTGAATGCGGCCATCGAGGCGGCGCGGGCGGGCGAGCAGGGCCGCGGTTTTGCCGTGGTGGCCGACGAGGTGCGGGCGCTGGCCAAGCGCACCCAGCAATCGACCGAGGAAATCGAACGGTTGGTGAGTACCTTGCGCAGCGCTGCGCAGGCTTCAGTGCAGCAGATCAGGCAGAGCGGCGAACTGGTCAAGCTGGCGGTCAGTGATGCCCTGGAAACCGAAAGCGCCCTGGGCAGCATCGCGGCGGCGGTGTCGTTGATCCAGCAGATGAACCAGCAGATTGCCGCGGCGGCCGAAGAGCAAAGCTCGGTGGCCGAGGAAATCAACCGCAGCGTCACCAGCATCCGTGCGAGTGCCGATCAATCGGCGTTGAGCATGCAGGGCAATGCAGCGTCGAGCATCGAGCTGGCGCAGTTGGGTACGGAGCTTAAGGGGATGGTCGGGCACTTTCGCCTTTGATCACCGCAGGCCTGCGGTGATCAAAGGGCAGGGCGGTCAGGCGTTGTTGGCCAGGAAGGTCAGCAGCGCTTCGTTGACGAAATCGGGGTTTTCCCGGCTGGAGATATGCCCGGCGTGCGGAATCAACGTCAGCGCGCAGCCGATCAAGGCCGCCATTTCCTCTGATTCGGCCGGTGGGCGTGGCTTGTCCTGCTCGCCACACATCACCAGGGTGGTGTCGGTGTCGAGGCGCGCCAGTTGTTCCAGCACATCCGCGCGGCTGAAGATAATCCGGCCCAGGGGCACGATGCTGTGCACCAGGCGCTCCTTGGGGAAGGCCTGCAGTGCGTTGCGGAAATCCTGGTACAAGGCCGACTCCCGGTCGATACCGGGACGGAAGAAGATCGGCGCCACCACATCCAGCAGCGGTTCCGGAATGGCGCCGGCGTCTTCGATCATCTTGAACAGCGAAAAGTAGTATTGGCGAGTGGCTTCCGGCTCGGCGCCCAGGTGCGTGTCCATCAGCACCAGGCTGTTGACCCGCTCGGGAGCCAGCAGCGCCAGGCGTGCGCCCCACATGCCGCCGACCGACAAGCCCACGAGGTTGACCCGGGCAATGTCCAGGTGATCCAGCAGCGCCAGGTGCTGGCGTGCGAGGTCGTCCAGGGATGCAGTGTTTGCAGGCAGTGCGCCGGACTCGCCGTGGCCCCAAAGCTCGGGGACGATCACCCGGTACTGTTGCGACAGGGCTTCGATCTGCGGCGCCCACATCTGGCTGTCCCACAGGTAGCTGGAACCGAGGAGAACGGCCGGGCCGGTGCCCTGGTCGAGGTAGTGCAGCGGTTGTCCATCGATGAGCACGACAGGCATGGCGAAGCCCTTTTCGTTAACGGAGTGAGGGGCCTTTTTTACGCTATTCGAGGGGAAGGGGATAGGTGCAGAGTGATGGCATGTGGCGAGCGGGTTTCCCGCCCACCACAATGGCAGGGGATCAGTCGTAGATGGCTTTCTTCTTCCAGTCGGCGTCCGCATCCACCACTTTCAAGCCTTCGGTCAATTCGTTGACCTCGTCTTCAGCCGGTTCAAGGTTGGACAGCACCATGGAGTTGGCGCGCGCCAGCTGTTTCTCGAGCAATTGCAGCTGCTGGCTGTACACCACCGGCTCCGGTTGCTTGCGCAGGTACTGCACGCCGCGTTCGAACGCCAGGCGAGCCTGGCCCGGCTGGCCTTGTTGCAGTGCGTGCTGGCCCAGGTTGTTGAAGAACTCGATGTGCAGCAGCACCAGGATATGGCGGATTTCCTTGATCCAGTGCTTGGCTTCATTGGTCGGCAGGAAACCGTCCTGGGCCGCTCGGGTCACCTGGCCATGCAGTGCTTCGAGCAGGAAACGTACATCCTTGGCCTTGGCTTCGGTCTGGATCGGGCCTGGCGGGTTGTTCACCGGAATCGATTCGCCCTGGGCCACCAGTGCGTTGAGTTCAGTGATGCGTGCCTTGAGCGACGCATTGGACTTGTCGAGGTTCAGCAGGCGCTGATTGACGTTGAGCTCCAGGCGGGTCAGCAGCAACTTGAGTCGCGGCGTCATCAACTGGCCAGGGAAGGTCTCGGTGATTTCGCCGCAGCGGCGCAG
The DNA here is from genome assembly GCF_013385565.1 of Pseudomonas sp. E6002. Lineage (NCBI taxonomy): Bacteria > Pseudomonadati > Pseudomonadota > Gammaproteobacteria > Pseudomonadales > Pseudomonadaceae > Pseudomonas > Pseudomonas sp. E6002. The sequence goes on from NZ_JACAPT010000047.1 coordinate 16,442, forward strand.
CCGGTCATTGAGTTCGATCCGGGTCCGGTTCTTTTCCAGCTTATTGTTTTCCACCACGTGGTTCATGTAGCCAATGGCGATCAGTATTACGATCCCGGCTATTACCAGCAGGGTGATCATGAGTGGTGTCACCGGTGTGACCTCTTTATGGGGTTTGCATTGAAGTGTAGTGACTGGTGCAGTGACCGGATAGGACTGAGCGACCAGTTGCGTCAGTAGTTTCTTCTATATAGCGGGGCAGTCCCTGCGTAGATGCACATTGCCATCATTTGCTGTGGCGAACTATAGCGCCTTGTGGAACGCCAGAATATAGGCGCCAAAGCCTGGACGGCGAGAAACCCTTGCAACCCCCGTAAACCACGGCGAAGTCATTGATTTAAATAAATTTATCCTTGGGGGTTGACGACCTCCCAATCCATCCATAGAATGCGCGCCACTTACAGCGTAAAGCACACAGCGAAACGCGGTAGGGAGTGAATGTTGTACGTGTGTCCCCTTCGTCTAGTGGCCTAGGACACCGCCCTTTCACGGCGGTAACAGGGGTTCGAGTCCCCTAGGGGACGCCATATGCGGGAATAGCTCAGTTGGTAGAGCACGACCTTGCCAAGGTCGGGGTCGCGAGTTCGAGTCTCGTTTCCCGCTCCAAATTTAAGCAGTGTTGCCCTCGGGCGGCACTGAGTGAAACCAGGGCGTAATCTTCGGATTTAATCTCTGGGCACTGAAATACACACCATGTGTTTCAGTAGCGTGTCCCCTTCGTCTAGTGGCCTAGGACACCGCCCTTTCACGGCGGTAACAGGGGTTCGAGTCCCCTAGGGGACGCCATTTGCGGGAATAGCTCAGTTGGTAGAGCACGACCTTGCCAAGGTCGGGGTCGCGAGTTCGAGTCTCGTTTCCCGCTCCATATTTAACGAAAACGCCGATCAGCAATGATCGGCGTTTTTGTTTGTGGGTTTTTTGTGAGCCGGAGTGCAATGCCTCGGCCCACGTTGCGTTTGTACCGCTAGAAATTATCCATCGCATGGCACATCGATAGCCTTCCCGATGGCGTCGGTTCAATCGGACTCCATCGTTCGGCACCTTTCGGCAGCTCAGCAAGCTCGAATGAGCAACTCCCGGACATTGATGCTCGCACCATGTAGTCCATGCCGGGCTTGGGGATAAAGGTCATGGTGTTGAAACATTGCCGGCCATATTGCGGCAACCCAAGGTAATGAAAGGCGATGGGCGTGTTCGCCGGAATCACCTGTTCGGACGACACCGCACCGTCCCAGGTGTAAATCGGCCCCGGCATCCCCAGGCTTGCGCCATTGCGGTCGGCGAAGCCGGATTTGGCGGACACCATCACGCCTGCTCCGGGAACATTCCAGTCCAGACAATCGCGCCCGGGCACTGCGCGCACCATGCCGTCGCTGATAATGCGCAAGCGCGCCGTCTCGGCAGACGGTGGCGCTGTATAGGCGGTGTTGAGGGAGCGGACGTTATATACCTGGCCACAGCCGCTGAGGAGCACCAGGAACAGGGCGGGAATGACACGTAAAGTGCTCATGGCTGGCGGCAGTTCTGGCTGACCGACAGATGCGGCGCGGGCTCATGGCTGACCATCTGCAAGCCATCGGCGCCCTGGAAGATAAAATATGTGCTGCGACAATCCCTGAATGTCTGCGAGTAACCCTCAGCCCGGAATCCCTGCCCGTCGATCTTCCTGGTCACCGTATTGTCACGGCTGACCACGGCGAGTACCTGCTCATAGCTGTCGCCCATCTTCACCCCCGGCACCCCGGTGGAGGTCATGGAATTGGCACAACCTGCCAGCCCGATGGCCGCCCAAACCAGCGCCGTACCGTACAGTCCATTGCGTGTGGTGTTCATCCCTGCTCTCCATCCATGAGGTGTGCAGGGTTGGTCAGCGCAACGGCGGAAAAGTGCAACATTCATATCTGGCAATGTGACATTGCCCGCAAATCATGGGATTTGCAGGCAACGGCTCACGGCTTGCCTGGATGCGGCTCCGGGTATTCGCTTGTCACGTCCAATGCCTTGGCATACGGCCCGTCCCACAGTTGCTCGTGTAAATCTCCCACGCGCTTGGCCATCGCTTCACTGCGCATCACCACTTCCAGGTTGCGCGAGTTATCGAAATAACCCCCCAGCCAGTTACTGGTGCCCACCCACGCCACTTGCCCGTCGATTTCCATGGTCTTGCTGTGGATCACCCGCGCATAAGGAATGAATCCTTGCCTGGCCTCGGGCAGCGTGACGATCTTGACCTCGACATTCGGCAGCACCGCCAGGCTTTTCAGGTACGGCAATTCCAGTGCTTCGGTGTTCCAGTTGGATACCATCAACTTGATCGAGACCCCGCGCGCTGCCGCTGCACGCACGGCGTTGTCGATCATCGCGTAGTAAGGCCGGGTTCTGTCAGGTCCATAGGACAGCGGCGCGTAGTCCAGCAGTTGTACGCGCACTTCCTTTTTCGCCTCGCCCAGCAGACGTGGCAGTTCCAGCTGCGAATCACCCACACCCGGCGGGTTGTAGCGCTGGGGGCTGGCTACCAGGTAGTTGCCGGTGCGTGCCGGTGTGGCGCCTGTGGCGGGCAGGGCAACAGGCTGGTTGTCGGCCAACGCAGCCTGGGCCTGCCAGTCCTGTTCAAAAATGGCCTGGGTCTGGGCGACGACGTTTGCATCACTGATCAACAGCCCGGTTTCGTGGATATGCTCCAGCGAACGCCAGTCGAAGTTCTGGCTGCCGATAAACGCCTGCTTGCCATCCACTACCATGTACTTGGCGTGGATGATCCCCCCACTCAGCTTGCCATAGGGCAGGATGCGGAAAGTCAGGTTGGGAATGGCTTTCAGGCGCTCCAGGGTCGAGGCTTCCGACAGCCGCACGCCTTTTTCTTCCAGCAGGAAGCGAATTTTCACCCCGCGTTTGCCGGCGGCTTCCAGGTGTTCAATCACCTTGTCCATCACCGAGCCAGGATGGTCGGCCGCGTAGAACTGGCCGATGTCGATACGGCTTTTCGCGCCATCGAACAGCTGGATCCACACGGGGCCGGGCTGGCGCAGATCGGCGGTGCCAAGTTGGGTGTCCACTGGCACGGTGTGTACCAACTCAAATCCCGGAATTGAAAAGTCCGCCTGGGCAAGCGGACTGAGGAGCAGGCCTGCAAGGCCGGCGATACGTAATTTCAGCGATATGGACATAGGCGTCTCATCGGGCAAAAAAAAGGGCGGGCGCATGATGCGCCCGCCCCGGGAAGGTCACGCAGTGCGGGTGTGCAGCGGGGTCGGTACCAGGTGCGGCACTTCACCCTGCACGCGGGCACCGGTTGCCGCGCGGATCAGCAGGATTTTCAGCTGGTCGTTGATACGCTCCAGGCTGTCCTGGAAGAAGTTGTGGAACACCACGCAGAACAGCGCGATGGCGATACCCAAACCCGTGGCGAACAGGGCCGTACCGATACCACCGGAAATCTGGCCCGGGTCGGACACACCGGCACTGGCCAGCGCCTTGAAGGTGTCGATGATGCCGAGGATGGTCCCCAGCAGGCCGAGCAGCGGCGCGGCGGTGGTGATGGTTTCGATGATCCACAGGCTGCGCGACAGCGGCGCGCGGGTCTTGAGGTACTGGGTTTCGATCTCGTCGTCCAGGTCCTTGCGCGAACCATGGGACGCCTTCTGCGCCAGGATCGGCAGCACCATGCTCAGCGGCAGGCTGTCACGGCGAGTCAGGTTTTCCGGCAGGTCGCGTTCGCTGTGCACATTGGCGCCCAGCACTTCGGTCAATGCACGGGCCTGGCGGCGCACGTAGGCGAAGTAGATGCCACGTTCGATGGTGATGAAGATTGCAATCGCCAGTGCGGCGTACATCACATAAAAGGTGATTTGGTGAAGCAGGTTCATGTCCATGATGCTGAGCCTCGCAGTTAGAAATTGGCTTCCAGGGAAACGGTGACGGTGCGGTCAAGCCCAACGATGTAGGCCGGGTCGCCATCGCGGAAACCGCTGTAGCTCGCCGAGTTGGTCTTGGTGGTGTACACGCCGTCCAGGTACTTCTTGTCGAACAGGTTGTCGACGTTCAGGCGCAGGGTTGCGTCCTTGACGACTTTCTTGTCCACCGGCAGGTAGATACCGGCGCCGAGGTTGAAGATGGTGCGGGCGGAGATGGCTTCGTCGTTGGTCAGGTCGCCATAGAGCTTGCTGGTGAACTTGCCGCCGAAGGTGCCGTAGAAGCGCCCGTCGTCATAGCCGATGTTGGCCGCCAGCATGTTGGTCGGCACGTTGGCGAACTGCTTGCCGCTGGTGGGCAGCACGATCGGCTTGCCGGCGCTGTAGACGGTCAGGTCGTCCTGCTGCTTGGAGCTGGTGTAGGTGTAGGAGGTGTAGTAGTTGAAGTTGTGCGGCAGCTTGCCGCTCCACTCCAGTTCCAGGCCTTTGTTGATGACGGTGCCGGCGTTGATGTCGGCGGAATCACCGTTGCTGTCCAGGGAGGTGAGCTGGCGATTCTTGAACTGCATGTAGAACAGGGTCGCGGCGAGGGTGCTGTCTTCGCCGGTGTAGCGCCAGCCCAGTTCCTGGTTCCAGCTGAGTTCCGGCTTGGAGTCGAGGGAGCCGACGCCTTTGTCGTACAGCACGTAGTTCTGTGGAATACGCATGTTGCGCGACAGGCTGTAGAACAACTGGTCACGCTCGTCGAGCTGGTATTTCAGGCCGGCGTTGGGCAGCAGTTTGTTGTAGGTCTGGCTGGCCTTGCCGGGTTGCTCGGTGAGGCTGCCGTGGTTGGTGCCGTCACGCTCGACGTTCATGTAGGCAATGCCCGCGATCAACGTCCAGTCCGAGTTGATGTACCAGGTATCCTGGGTCCAGACCTTTTGCGCCGGCGTCACGGTGTAGCGGTCGCGACCCTGTACGGTGTTGCCGTTGGCGTCGACCACGGAGTTGCCGTCGGGCCAGGTATCGCTTGGCTTGCCGTTGTTCTTGAGGGCAATGAACGGTTGGGTCTGGCTTTGGCGGGCGCGTTCATACCAGTAGCCGAATTGCAGGCTGTGGTCGCCCAGGTCCCAGTTCAGCTTGGTGGTGATGCCCGGGCGCCAGGTCTGGGTGCGCGAAGGGCGGTAGTAGACGCCGGTGGTCGCGGAACCGTCGGCGTTGTATTGAGCCTGTGTCGGCAGGTTGCCGAGGTCGAAAACGCCGCCCTTGTTCGAGCCACTGTTCAGCGCATAGGCCGAGGAGCCCACGCCGCTGCCGTTGCCGTAGTAGTAATACGGGATCACCGAGAGGGACAGGTTGTCGCTCAGCTTGTACTGGGTGTTGAGCACGGCGGTAAAGGTCTGGAACGGGTTCTGCGCCAGGTCGTAGTAGCTGCTGACCTTGCCGTTGGCGCCCACCGCCGGTGTCGCCGGGTACGGGTCGTACTTGCGGCCGTACTGCTGGAACTGTGCCTTGGTCAACTGGCTGTAACTGTTGTTGTCCTGCTCGTGGTACTTGAGGATCAGGTTGGCGGTGTTGCCGTTGCCGGCGTCGAAGAAGCTGTTCCACTCCACCTTGTCCGCACGCACGGCACCCGAGCCGCGCCACATCTGGCCTTCGGTGTGGGAGGCCGACAGCCAGTTGCTCAGGCCGTTGACTTCACCGGTATTGAGGCGGGCGAAGGTCTTGCGGGTGGCGTTGCTGCCGACCACTTGCTTGACGAAGGCACCGGTTTCCTTGGTGGGGCGAATGGTCACGATGCCGATGTTGCCGCCGCTGGAACCGATGTGCGGGCCGTCGGCTTCCGACGAGCCCTGGGTGACGAAAATCTGGTCGATGTTTTCCGGGTCGCCCAACAGGTTGGAGTACAACGCGTAGTTGCCGGAGTCGTTGATCGGCATGCCGTCCACCGACATACCGACCTGGTCGGAGTTCATGCCGCGCATGGTGAAGCGGAAACCCGAGAGGCCGGTGTTGTCTTCACTGGAGATGTTCAGGCCCGGGGTGTACTTGAGCTTGTCGATGGCGTTGCCGGTGGCCGTCTGTTTGTCCAACGCTTCCTTGGTGATGGTCGAGCGGCCCTTGGCGCTCTCTTCCTGGACCATGTAACCGCCCCCAGCGGTTGCCTTGCCCTGTACCCCAATAGTCCCGACGTCACTGTCGCTGGTATCTGCCATGACCACTCCATGGGTCATGCTCGTCGCGGCAACGAGTGCCAGATGAATCCGGGTGAACTTCATCACTGTCGTCCTGGTGGTGTGTGCTTATTGCACGCTGTAGTTGAAGGTGGCGGTGAAGCGCTGCTCGTTACGTCCACCGAAGGCTTGTTCGGGGAACGGTTTCACCTGCTTGATACGGCGCAGGCTGTTGGTGGCGGCCCGGTTGAGCAGCATGCTCGGCGCCGGGGTCTGGATCCCGGAGTCGAGGACGCGGCCTTGGCGGTCCACCATTAACCAGACCACCACCTCGCCACTCGGGCGTTCAAGGGACGCCTGGCGCCCGGTGGGGTATTGCTTGTAGGTGTCCAACTCGTTGCGCAAGCCCTTGAGGTAGCCGCCTTCCAGTGCCTGGCCGTCGACTTTCGGCGGCGCCGGTGGCGCAGCGGGTGCTGGCGTGGGAGCGGGAGCGGCTTGCACCGGCTTGGCGGCCACCGGAGCTGGCGCAGGCACAGGCGCTGGCTTGGCGACCACGGGCTTGGGCACCGGTTTTGGCTTGGGCTCAGGCTTTGGCAGTGGCTTGGGGATCGGCTTGGGTGGCGGAGGCGGAGGGGCAGGTTCGGCCTCCTCGTCTTCGATCACCGGCGGCGGTGGCGGCGGTTCTTCCACCACGGGCTCGGGGACCACTTCCGGCTCCGGCTCGACCAGCGCGAGTTCAACCGCCGACTCGTCGTACTGCGGCTGGATCTTCAGGGGTTGGGACTGGATACCCAGTGCAATCAGCACCAGGGCGATCAGGGCCGGGACACTGCCCAGCAGCCGACGCGCACGAAACAAGGCATACATGATCAGGACTTTTTCGTGGCGATGGAGACAGAGGTAAAGCCACCCAGGCGCAGGGTGTCCATCACCTCGACCAGGCGCGACACTTCCACGCCTTTGTCGCTGTTGACGATGATCGTCGACTTGGTGTCTGGCTTCTCGCCGGCCTTGAGTGCAGGCACCAGCGCGTCGACGGTCAGGTCCTTGCCATCGAGCTGCAGCTGACCTTCCAGGCCCAGGGTCAGGATGAATTTATTTTGCGGCTTGAGCTGCTGTGAACTGCTGGCGCTCGGCAGCTGAGTCTTCATGCCCAGGGCCGGAATCACGTTCAAACTCACCAGTACAAAAAACACCAACAGGAACATCATCACGTCGATCATCGGGATCAGTTCGATGTGTGCCTTGCGTTTTTTGGGTTCATCCCAAGTTCTCATTCCGCTACCCCGCAGTTGATTAGGGGCGACACGCTAGCAACCAAAAATGACCGAATGGTTAACTTTAATTTAAGCTTTTAAGGCTCTAGGACGCGTCTTACAGACGACTCGTAGGTCTATTTATCTACGTAATGAAACTGACACGACGCGGGTACATTCTTGGAGAATTTATTTCGCGAGTCCCCCTGCATGAGCATTGCACTGCCGCATTTATCCACCCTGCTGCCAGTGGTAAGAACGCTACACAAGCATTTGTTTTGGTCGGTGCGGGATGCTTGGAAGGAGCGCAGTTGATGAGTGTGAATCACGATCGCCGTCGCGTACTGGGCGGGCTTGCAGTTGCCACGGCGTTTTCGATCCTCAGCCCGTTTGCCCGTAGTGCAGGCATCGACTATCCCTTCACCCTTGGTGTGGCGTCAGGCGATCCATTGCCTGATGGTTTCGTGATCTGGACACGCCTCGCGCCGCTGTTCAATGCCGCCGACGGTCGGGGTGGCCTGAACCGAGCGGTGCCGGTGCGCTGGAAGGTGGCCCGCGATGCAGCGATGACGCACGTTGTGCGCCAGGGCGAGGTGATGGCCATCGAGCGTTTCGCCCATTCGGTGCATGTGGAAGTGAGCGGGTTGGAGGCGGGTCGACCTTACTGGTACCAGTTCGAGGGCCTCGGTGCGCAAAGCCCGGTGGGCCAGTCGCGCACAGCGCCGGCGGTGCATGCCATGGCATCGGCGCAGTTGGGTTTTGTCTCCTGCTCCCATTGGGAGCGAGGCTACTTCAGCGCCTATCGGCATTTGGCCGCCGAGCAGCCTGACCTGGTGTTTTTCCTCGGGGATTACATCTATGACAGTTCCTACGCGGCTGATTCCGGCAAGGTCATTCGCTCCCACGGCAGCGGCAATGCGTTGAATCTGGTGGATTACCGCAACCGCTACGCCCTGTACAAGACCGATCCGGATTTGCAGGCACTGCATGCTGCGGCGCCCAGTGTGGTCACCTGGGACGATCACGAAGTGCAAAACGACTATGCCAGCCAGTGGTCCCAGGATCCGAACATCCCGGTGACGAGTTTTCTCAAGCAGCGGGCGGCGGCCTACCAGGCCTTCTACGAGCACATGCCGCTGCGGGCCAGCAGCCTGCCGCGCGGGCCGGACATGCGCCTCTATCGGCGTTTGGATTACGGCCGGCTGGCGCGTTTCCATGTGCTGGATGGGCGTCAGTACCGCTCCGAGCAGCCATGCATCCTGGCCAATGGCAGCCACAAGGGGCATGTGGCCGCGAATACCTGTGCCGACCTGCGCGATCCCCGTCGCACCATGCTCGGCTGGGAGCAGGAGGCTTGGCTGGATCAGGGGTTCGCCGAGTCCCGGGCACAATGGAACGTGATCGCCCAGGACCTGTTGGTCGCGCCGCTCACGCAACGTGACCTGACCAACCACAAGCCCGGCCGCTGGACAGATGGCTGGGATGGTTACATGGCCAACCGTGAGCGGATGCTTGCGTCGATGGTGCGCAGAAAGGTGAATAACCCGGTGTTCTGGGGCGGCGATATTCACTCGTTCTGGACGACGGACCTGCACGCTGACGCAGGGAATCCGGATTCGCCCGTGGTCGCGACCGAGTTTGTCGGCACGTCGGTGACGTCTGACGGGCCGCCATTTGATGCGTTCAGTGCGATCCTGCCCCTCAATCCCCATGTGAAGTTTTTCGACAGCCGCCAGCGCGGCTATGTGTCGGTGGCGCTTGAGGAGAGGAATATGCTGACGAACTTCCGGGTGATTTCCGATCCCCGGGATCCGAACGCCAGCGTCTCGACCCTCAAGTCGTTTGTGGTGGAACCGGGCAGGGCGGGGGCGATTGCGGTTTAGTCAGTTCAGGGTATAGCGCACCGACAATGCACCCTTTTTCTCGGAGAGGGCCAGGATCGTCACCTGACCCACGTCCCCCAATGCCTGCACATGCGTGCCGCCGCAGGCATAGGCCGGCAGGTCGCCAAAACCCACTTGCCGCGTACCGTCATCCAGGGCCATATGGCGCGGCAGGTTGGCGGCGATCCATTGGTCGACTTGCCGCTGGATCGCCTCGGCGTCCATGGCCTGGGCCGAGGTGCCGCGAATAAAGGTGATCTTGCCTTCGCCCGGCCAGTGATGAGCCTTGATCGGCATCCAGCCCAGGGTTTCACCGGCATTGCCGATCAGATGCCCGGCCGAGTGCAGGCGCGTGTGCAAGGTGCGGCGGTCTTCATCGACGCGTGCCTGGATCACGCCGGGAGCCACGGGGCGGTCTACGTAATGCACGACATGATCGCCTTCCTGCACCACCTTCAACACCTGGCTTTCCCCGAGCCAGCCGGTGTCGGAGGGCTGGCCGCCACCTTGTGGATGGAAGATTGTGGACTGCAGGATTACCGCAAACTGGTTATCAAAAGGTGTGCATCCCAGCACTTCAAGTTCGGCATTCAGGTGGTCATGGGTAAAAAACAGGCGCTGGGTCATCATTTATATCCGCATCAGGGTTTCTAACCGGCAGTATAAGAAGTGCACCAATGGGTGATAATCCGTTAAAATCTCAATGGACTTGTGCGTCATGAGCATCAATCTTCCCTTACCGCTGCTGGGCGAAATGGCGATTTTCGTCAAGGTGGTGGAAACCGGCAGCTTCTCCGAGGCTGCGCGCCAACTGGGAGCATCACCGTCCTCCGTGAGCCGCAGCATCTCACGCCTGGAAAAGGCCCTGGCGACTCGCCTGTTGCAACGCACCACGCGCAAATTGCGCCTCAGCGAAGGCGGCGAAGAGGTGTTCAAGCGCTGCCAGGAAATGGTCAGTGCTGCGCGGTCGGTGATGGAAATCAGCGGCCAATACACCCATGAAGCCGAAGGGCTGGTGCGGGTCAGCGTGCCCAAGGCGGTAGGGCGTTTTGTGGTGCATCCGCATATGCCGGAGTTTTTGCGGCGTTATCCCAAGGTCGACGTGCAGTTGATCCTGGAGGACCGGCATGTGGACCTGATTGACGACAATGTCGACCTGAGCATCCGCATCACCGACAGCCCGCCGCCGGGGTTGGTGGGGCGCCAGTTGCTGCCGATCGAGCATTTGATCTGCGCCACGCCGAGGTACCTGGCGGAGCACGGTACGCCGCAGCATCCCCATGATTTGCTGGAGCACAGTTGCATCTACCTGGGTGAGACGCCGGGGGATGCGCGCTGGAAGTTTCGCCAGGGCAGCAAGACGGTGACGGTGGGCGTGCGCGGGCGGTATGCGGCCAATCACACAGGCGTGCGGCTGGATGCGGTATTGCAACATGTGGGGATTGGCAGCTTGCCGTATTTCACGGCGCGGCATGCGCTGGAAGCGGGGGAGGTGGTGCAGGTGCTGCCGGGGTGGGATTTCATTGCGTCGTACCACGGGGATGCGTGGCTACTGCATTCGCCGACGCGGTACCTGCCGCCGAAGTTGCGGGTGTTTATTGATTATCTGGTGGAGTGCATGGCCAAAGAGCCGACGCTGAAGAAACGGTAGGAATACAGTTTAAATGTGGGAGCGGGCTTGCTCGCGAATGCGGTGGTTCAGTCACCTAAAATATTGTCTGAACCACCGCATTCGCGAGCAAGTCGAACCGTCGCACCGCCGCTCCCACATTTGATTTTCGTCAGCCCTGAAATCAGTGCTTGGGCTGGTCATTGGACATGGCCAATAACTGCTTTTCCTGGTTCCAGTCGAACGGTTCGTCGTTCTGTTCAGCTTCGAAGCGACGTTCTTCCAGGGCCTGGTACAGGTCCAGCTCGTCGTCGGGCATGAAGTGCAGGCAGTCGCCACCGAAGAACCACAGCAGGTCGCGCGGTACCAGGTGAGCAATTTGCGGGTAGCGCAGGATGACCTGGCTCATCATGTCCTGGCCCAGGTACTGGCTTTCGATCGGGTCGATGGGCAGCAAGGCGCGCAGTTCATCGAAGCGCTCCAGGAACAGGAGGTGGCTTTCCTCGGGAACCTGTTCGGCTTCGCCGACGGCAACCAGGATGCTGCGCAGGTGGTCGAGCAAGACGAGATGATCGGCAACGACGTTGGACACGAGATAAGTCCTCAAGAGCAAAACGGGCGCGAGAGTATATAGCTCGGTGCCTTGCCTCACAAATACGATTCCTTTTGACGAGTGGCTGTTGTTGTCAGGCAAGGCGCCGCGACGAGTCATAGCTTGCTATGGCGAGGAGCGGCAACGCAGCATGACGACAACAGACGCCGTCAAAAGGGATCAGTATTTGTGAGGCAGGGCACTCTACCCGTTTTTATATGACCGCTGGGATCAGCGGACTTTTCCCTCAGCCTGGCTCAGTTCTTCCTTGCTGAAATCATCCACGTCGATCACCTTGCGCCGCGCCGCTTCAGCGTCACGCAGGGTCTGCGCCTCGGCCGGTTGCAGCACGCCGGCATGCAGCGCGGCATCGATGGCGTGTTCGCCCGCGGTCGGTTTGACCTGGCCGCTCTTGAGGCCTTCGTGGAGTTTTTTCTGCAACGGATGGCTGTCGGCCAACAGGTCGTAGGCGTGTTGCAGGGCGCCCACCGGATCTTCTGCGGACTGTGGGCGATAGCAGCCCGCCAGTACCGCTTCCAGGGTCGGGTCACCCTTGGCGCGACCAAGCACTGCGGCCACCTCGGCATCCAGCGCATCGGACGGGCCTTTATGACGGCGGCCGAACGGGAACACGATCACCCGCAACAGACAACCCAACACCTTGCTCGGGAAGTTGGTCAGCAGTTCATCCAGTGCACGCTCGGAGTGGCCAAGGCTCTCTTCCATGGCCCAGGCGAACAGCGGTTCCAGGTGGTCTGGCGAATCCAGGTCGTGATAACGCTTGAGTGCAGCCGATGCCAGGTACATGTGGCTCAGCACATCACCAAGACGTGCCGACAGGCGTTCGCGTCGTTTCAACTCGCCGCCCAGCAGCATCATGCTCAGGTCCGCCAGCATCGCAAACGCCGCGGCCTGACGGTTGAGTGCGCGGAAATAGCCCTGGCTCAGGCTGTTGCCCGGAGCCTTTTCGAAGTGACCGAAACCGAGGTTCAACACCAGGGTGCTGGCGGCGTTGCTTACGGCAAAGCCGATGTGCTGCAGCAGCAGGCCGTCGAATTCCTTCAGCGCCTGGTCATGGTCTTCGCGACCGGCCAGGGCCATTTCCTTGAGCACGAACGGATGGCAACGAATCGCACCCTGGCCGAAGATCATCAGGTTGCGCGAGAGGATATTCGCGCCTTCCACGGTGATGAAGATCGGCGCGCCCTGCCAGCTGCGACCCAGGTAGTTGTTGGGGCCCATGATGATGCCCTTGCCGCCGTGTACGTCCATCGCGTGGCTGATGCATTCGCGGCCGCGTTCGGTCAGGTGGTACTTGAGGATCGCCGACAGTACCGAGGGTTTCTCCCCCAGGTCGACCGCGTTGGCGGTGAGCATCCGCGCGCTGTCCATCAGCCACGCGTTGCCGCCGATGCGGGCCAGGGCTTCCTGGATGCCTTCAAAGGCCGCCAGCGGTACGTTGAACTGCTCACGCACCTGGGCGTACTGGCCGGTCACCATGCTGGTGAACTTGGCCGCGCCCGTTCCGACGGCAGGCAGGGAAATCGAACGGCCTACCGACAGGCAGTTCATCAGCATCATCCAGCCCTTGCCGAGCATTTCCTGGCCACCGATCAGGAATTCCAGCGGAATGAAAACATCCTTGCCGGAGTTGGGGCCGTTCATGAACGCGGCGCCTAGTGGCAGGTGACGGCGGCCAATTTCAACACCCGGGGTGTCGGTGGGGATCAGCGCGAGGCTGATGCCCAGGTCTTCTTTGTCGCCCAGCAGATGATCCGGGTCATGGGCCTTGAAGGCCAGGCCGAGCAAAGTCGCTACCGGGCCGAGGGTGATGTAGCGTTTTTCCCAGTTCAGGCGCAGGCCGAGGGTTTCCTTGCCTTCCCATTCGCCTTTGCAGATCACCCCGGTGTCGGGCATGGAGCCAGCATCGGAACCGGCCAGTGGGCCGGTCAGGGCAAAGCACGGGATATCGTCGCCACGGGCCAGGCGTGGCAGGTAATGGTTGCGTTGTTCATCGGTGCCGTAGTGCAGCAGCAATTCGGCCGGGCCCAGGGAGTTGGGGACCATGACCGTGGAGGCGAGGTCGCCGCTGCGGGTCGCCAGCTTCATCGCGACCTGGGAGTGGGCATAGGCGGAGAAGCCTTTGCCGCCGAACTCCTTGGGGATGATCAGGGCAAAAAAGCCATGCTGCTTGATGTGTTCCCAGGCGGCGGGGGGCAGGTCCATGGCCTGGCCGATTTCCCAGTCGGTGACCATGGCGCACAGTTCTTCGGTAGGGCCGTCGATGAAGGCTTGTTCTTCTTCAGTCAGTTGCGCCTTGGGATAGGCCAGCAGCTTGTCCCAGTCGGGGCGGCCGCTGAACAGCTCGCCGTCCCACCACACGGTGCCGGCGTCGATGGCGTCGCGCTCGGTCTCGGACATCGGCGGCAGGACTTTCTGGAACCAGTTGAACAGCGGCGCGGTGAAGTACTTGCGGCGCAGGTCCGGCAGCAGCAGCGGGGCGGCTACCACGGCGATCAGTACCCAGAAGATCAGCAGCAACCAGCCTGGTGCGTGGCTGAAGGCGCCCATCGCCAACAGGTAGACGGCGACCACGCCGATGGCGGGCAGGGGCGCGATGCGCCGGTGCGCCAGGTAGGCAATGCCCACCACCAGAACCAGTATCCACAACAACAGCATATTCAATCCTCCGTGAAACCAGGTGCGAAATCACCTCAGAGCTTAGTCGGCATCCGAACAAGCGGGGTGACGAGGGTGTTACGTGGTGTGCCGGCAATGATCAGCACCAGGCGCCGACATTTGGCCGAATCGTCGTTATCCCAGGTGCATGCCTGTGGTTAGACTCAGGGCTTGCTCTCTGAGATTAACCTCATGAATGCGTACTTGAATCCCGGCCGCTTCATCGATAGTGACCACCCTGCGGTGGTGGAGTTCGCCGAAAAACATCGCGGTTCGAGTGCCGCACTTCGTGACCAGGCAGTCAGTCTTTACTACGCTGTGCGCGAGGCGGTGCGCTATAACCCCTATACCTTCAGTCGCGACCCGCAAACCCTCAGCGCGAGCTTCGCACTGGCGGCCGGCGAGAGTTATTGCGTGCCCAAGGCAACATTGCTGGCGGCGTGCGCAAGGCACTGCGGGATCCCGGCGCGCATCGGCCTGGCCGACGTGCGTAACCACCTCTCGACGCCCCGTTTGATCGAGCTGCTCAGAAGTGACGTATTTGCCATGCATGGCTATACCGAGTTGTATCTGGACGGCCGTTGGGTCAAGGCCACGCCGGCGTTCAACCAGCAACTGTGCGAACTGTTCGATGTGCCGCCGCTGGATTTCGATGGCATTCATGACAGTGTTTTCCACGCCTTCAACCGCAAGGGCCAGCGCTCCATGGAGTACGTGGTGGACCATGGGCAATTTGCCGAGGTGCCCGAGGAATTCTTCTTCGCCCACATCCAGAAATGTTACCCGCACCTGTTTGGCGAGCAGATGCCGATCCTGCTGGGGGACATGCAGAGTGATTTAAGCCGGACGTGATCCGGCGTATGCTGCCCCGGCATTTATCCAACCATCTTTTTCAAAATCGGGGCGGTCATGCTGAAAATCTGGGGTCGTAAAAATTCGTCAAATGTCAGGAAAGCACTGTGGTGCGCCGAGGAGCTCGGCCTGGACTATGAGGCAATTGATGCGGGTGGGGCTTTTGGTGTGGTCGACACGCCGCAATACCGCGCGCGGAACCCCAATGGCCGGGTGCCGATGATTGAAGATGGCGATTTTGTGCTGTGGGAATCCAACACCATCGTGCGCTACCTGGCCGCCAAACATGCGCCGGATTCGAACTGGTACCCCAGCGAGCTGCAAGCCCGGGCCAACGCTGAAAAGTGGATGGACTGGACCACCTCGACCCTGGCCGAACCGTTCAAGACCGTGTTCTGGGGCGTGCTGCGAACCCCGGCTGAAAAACAGAACTGGGACACCATCAACGCCGGTCGCCAGGCCTGCATCGACGTTTTGCAGACGGTGGATCAGGCCTTGGCCACGCAACCTTACCTGTCCGGCAGCGAGATCGGCATGGGCGATATTCCCTTGGGCAGCTTCATTTATGCCTGGTTCGAAATGCCCATCGAACGCCCGTCGATGCCTAACCTGGAAGCCTGGTACCAGCGGCTGCGCCAGCGTCCGGCCTATCAGAAATCGGTCATGACCGCGTTGACCTGATACCGACTATTAATACGGGTTACTGTACTTGTGCGGCGCGGACAAGCACCATGCTTGTCACGCGCAGCCGTTGTATTCCGTGCGGTCTGCCCTCATGTAACAATTCTATTCCTCTTCTTTGGTGCGTAATCCGATATGAGTTCCGCTCTGTCCATCCGGCAGCTAACCAAAACCTACGGCAACGGTTTCCAGGCCCTGAGTGGTATCGATCTGGACGTCGCCGAAGGTGATTTCTTCGCCTTGCTCGGCCCCAATGGCGCCGGCAAATCCACCACCATCGGGATTCTCTCGACCCTGGTCAACAAGACCACCGGTACGGTGAACATCTTTGGCAACGACCTGGACAAATCCCCGGCGGCGCTCAAGCGCAGCATCGGCGTGGTGCCCCAGGAGTTCAACTTCAACCAGTTTGAAAAGACCTTCGACATCGTCGTGACCCAGGCCGGTTACTACGGCATCCCGCCGAAGATCGCCAAGGAACGCGCCGAGCAATACCTCACGCAACTGGGCTTGTGGGACAAGCGCGACGTGCCTTCGCGTTCCCTGTCCGGGGGCATGAAGCGCCGCTTGATGATCGCTCGCGCCCTGGTTCACGAACCGCGCCTGCTGATCCTCGACGAGCCGACGGCGGGCGTGGACATCGAGCTGCGTCGTTCGATGTGGACGTTTCTCACCGAGCTGAACCAGAAAGGCATCACCATCATCCTCACCACGCACTACCTGGAAGAGGCTGAGCAGCTGTGCCGCAACATCGGCATCATCGACCACGGCACCATTGTCGAAAACACCAGCATGCGTAATTTGCTGAGCCAGTTGCACGTCGAGACCTTCCTGCTCGACCTGAAAAACGACATGACGGTTGCGCCCCAGTTGATCGGCTACCCGAATCGCCTGGTGGACAGCCACACCCTGGAAGTCCAGGTGGACAAAGCCGTGGGCATCACCGCGCTGTTTGGCCAATTGGCTACCCAGAACATCGAGGTGCTGAGCTTGCGTAACAAAACCAATCGCCTTGAGGAGTTGTTTGTGTCCCTGGTGGAGAAAAATCTGGCGAAGGTGGCGGTATGAGTTCGGAACTGCAACCCAACCTTGTCGCGCTGCAGACCATCGTTTATCGCGAAGTGAAGCGCTTTACCCGGATCTGGCCGCAGACCTTGCTGCCGCCGGCGATCACCATGGTTTTGTACTTCGTGATCTTCGGTAACCTGATTGGTCGGCAGATTGGTGATATGGGTGGATTCACCTATATGGAGTACATCGTGCCAGGGTTGATCATGATGTCGGTGATTACCAACTCCTACGGCAACGTGGTGTCGAGCTTTTTTGGCAGCAAGTTCCAGCGGTCCATCGAGGAATTGATGGTGTCGCCGGTGTCGCCCCATACGATTTTGATCGGCTACACCCTGGGCGGTGTGCTGCGCGGGTTGATGGTTGGGGTGATTGTGACGTTGCTGTCGCTGTTCTTTACCCATTTGCAGGTGCATCACCTGGGGATCACCTTGCTGGTGGTGGTGCTGACGGCGACGATCTTTTCGTTGCTGGGGTTCATCAACGCGGTGTTTGCGCGCAACTTTGATGATATTTCGATTATTCCGACGTTTGTGCTGACGCCGTTGACGTACCTGGGTGGGGTGTTTTATTCGATCACCTTGCTGCCGCCGTTCTGGCAGACCGTGTCGTTGGCTAACCCGGTTTTGCATATGGTTAACGCGTTTCGCTATGGGATCTTGGGCGTTTCGGATATCAAGATCAGTGTGGCGATCACCTTTATGCTGGTGGCGACTGTGGTGCTGTATGTGGGGTGTGCGCGGTTGCTGGTGAGTGGGCGTGGGATGCGCACCTAAGCGTTGAGATGTGATGAGAAACGGCCTCCAGATGAGGCCGTTTTTTTTGGCGATTGGTTTGAGTACATATCCGTTTTTTCGGTAACGGCCACCTATGGTT
>NZ_JACAPT010000048.1:0-28768 GCF_013385565.1 Pseudomonas sp. E6002
CGAGTGGTGGGGCAAGAGCGTTTTGCTTACTTTTGCGCTTTTCAAAAGTGAGCCGCTGTAAGAGCGGAACCAATAGCAGCCGTGACCGCAGCAACGGATATGTACCCATAACCCCGCCATCCCCCCCCCGCTAGCCCCCCGCATTGCACCCGCAGCCCAGAGCCGATAGTCTTGCAAATCATTACCAGCCCAATCGCCCCAGCACCCCCGGGCCCATTGGGTAAAAGGAGAGGTTTGTGAACATCGGACAGTTCGCCTTTCAACGCCAGGTTGAAAATCTATACGTCGACCACAACGCCTGGCTACGTACCCTGTTGCGGCGCAAGCTGGGCAACGCATTCGACGCCGCCGACCTGGCCCACGACGTCTACCTGCAACTCATGCGCAAGGGCCAACTCCCGCCCACCGGCGAATCCCGGCGACACCTGACCCAGATCGCCAACGGCCTGGTCATCGACCTCTACCGCCGCCGCCAGATCGAATCCGCCTACCTGCAAGCCCTGGCCCTGTTGCCCGAACCCTGCGCCCCCGATGAAGAAACCCGCGCCCTGGCCATCGAGGCCCTGATCCAAATCGACGCCGCCCTGCACAGCCTGCCACCCAAGGCGCGCCAGGCCCTGTTGCTGTGCAAGCTCGATGGCCTGAGCTACCGCGAGATCGCCGCCGAGCTCCAGGTCTCCGTCTCCTCGGTGGAAAAGTACATCGCCGCCGGCCTGCTGGCCTGCTACCAGACCCTGTACGGCTGACCCTCGCAATGTCGACCGAGCAGCCAATCTCCCCGGATATCATCGAGCGCGCCGCCGCCTGGATGGCCCGCCTGTGGGCCGATGACGCCAGCGCCGAAGACCACGCCAACTGCCTGCACTGGCGCGCCGAACATCCCCATCACGAACTGGCCTGGACGCGCCTGCTGGGCTTCGAGCAAAAACTCCATAGCATCCCCGCGCCGGTGGCCAGGCACAGCCTGGCCGAACCCGACGCTCCCGACTCCCCCGACCGCCGGAGCACCCTGCGCCTGCTGGGCCTGTTGGTCGCAGCCGGTGGCCTCACCTACGGCGTGCGCCACACAGACGCCTGGCAACTGGCGAGTGCCGGCCATAGCACCCGCACCGGTGAAGTTCGCGAAGTGGTATTGCCCGACGGTACCCGCCTGGTATTGGGCCCGGCTTCAGCAATTGACGTGCAGTTCGATGACGACCAGCGCCTGGTGCTGCTGCGGGCCGGCGAGGTCTTCATCACGACCGCGCCGTCACCCCGGCCGTTTCGGGTGCAGAGTCGCCAGGGCGTGTTTCATGCCCTGGGCACGCGCTTCAGCCTGCGCCAATGCGACGACGGCAACTGCCAGTTGGCCGTGCTTGAGGGCACCGTGCAGGTACAGCCCGACCATGGCGCAGGTGCGCGGGTGGAGGCAGGTCAAGGCGCCACGGTTTCCAGGGACACCGTGCAGCCGACTGCGGCGGTGACTGACCGCAGCATCGCCTGGGTCAAGGGCCTGTTGGTGGCCGATGGCACCCGGCTCGACGAACTGATCGCCGAGCTGGGACGCTACCGCCGCGGTGTACTGCGCTGTGCACCTGAGGTGGCGATGCTGCGGGTCAGCGGTGTATTGCACCTGGACAATACCGACCTGGCGCTGGACAACCTGGCCGCCGCGTTGCCGATCCAGGTGGTGCGGCGCACCCGCTATTGGGTGACGGTCCGCGCCCCTGCCTGAAAATTCCTTGAGGTTTCGATTGAGGGTTTTGGCCGCTCGTTCGGAAGATAAGGTAAGGGCGAGCAAAGGCTCATTCAGTCAGGGAGACTTCATGAGTAACAAGGATGTGGCTGCGGCCAAACCCAGGGGGCGCGGCGCGGTCTCGCAAGTGTTGCGGCCGGTGCGCGGGCGACTGATCGCTGCGGCACTGCTGGCCGGTGTGGGCAGTATGCTGACGCTGGTGCCGCTGGGGGGCATTGTGCATATCGCCAGGGTCGCCCTCGGCGCGCCGTCGATGGCCCAGGCATCGGGCGAGGTCTGGTTGACCATCAGCCTCAGCCTGGCGAGCCTGTTCGCGGGCCTGCTGTTGATGACAGTTGCGGAGACGGTCGCGCACCTGGCCGACAACCACATCACTCGCCACTTGCGCCTGGCCATCGCCCAGCGCCTGAGCCAGGTGCCGCTGGGCTGGTTCACCGAGCGGGCGTCGGGCGAGGTCAAGCAGGCAATGCAGGACGATATCGGCACCCTGCATAGCCTGACTGCGCATTTCTACACCACCGTGGGCCGTTGTGCCGGGGCCGTGCTGCTGTCGGCGGCTTATCTGTTCATGATGGACTGGCGCATGGCGCTGGTCTCGCTGTTGCCGTTTCCGGGGTTTTTGCTGTTTTTTACCCGGGCGATGAAAGCCAGCGGCAGCCACATGCAGTCCTTTGTCGAGCGCATGACCCGGGTCAATAACGCGGTGGTCGAGTTCGTCAACGGCATTCCGGTGGTCAAGGCCTTCGGTGCCACCGGCAAGGCCCACGCCAGTTACCGCAAGGCGGTAGATGAGTTCAGCGAAGCCTTTGTTGAGTTCACCCGGCCACGGGTGGGGACGATGGCCAATGCCAACGCGATGATCGCCCCGGTGACGGTGCTCGCCATGGTGCTGACGTTTGGCCTGGTGTTTGTCAGCCTGGGCTGGATCAGCGCGGTGGAGGTGCTGCCGTTCGCCATTGTCGCACCAGGCATTTGCGCGCCACTGATGCTGCTGAGTTACATCATGCATGATCTGGACAACGCCACCGGCGCGGCCCAGCGCGTGCAGGCACTGCTGGCGACGCCGGTGCTGGCCCAGGTGGAGCCGGGGTGCGAACGCTTGCCCAAGGACGCCGAAGTACGCGTCGAAAACCTCGGGTACGCCTACGACCCGCAGCACCCGGTACTGTCGAACATCAGCTTTACCCTCAAGCCTGGCACCGTAACCGCGATCGTCGGCGCCTCGGGTTCGGGCAAGTCGACCCTGGCGCGCCTGCTGCTGCGGTTTTTTGACCCGACCGAGGGGCGTATCACCCTGGGCGGCGTCGACCTGCGGCAGATCGAGACCTCGCAGCTCTACAACCTGATCGGCTTTGTGCTGCAAGAGGTGCGCCTGGTCCACGCCAGCGTTGCCGAAAACATCGCCCTCGGCCGGCCCAGCGCCAGCCGCAAGGAAATCGAGGCGGCCGCACGGGCCGCGAATATTCATGAGTGCATCATCGGCTTGCCACGGGGCTATGCCTCGGTGATTGGCGAGGACGCGCAGTTGTCCGGTGGCGAGCAGCAGCGTATCAGCATCGCCCGCGCAGTATTGCTGGCGCCGCCGGTGCTGGTGCTGGATGAACCCACGGCCGCCGCCGATGTTGCAAACGAGGTGGCAATCCAGGAGGCGCTGTCGCGCTTCGCCCAAGGGCGCACGCTGTTGGTGATTGCCCATCGCCTCGATACCGTGATGCACGCCGACCACATCATCGTGCTGGAAAACGGCCGTATTGTTGAACAGGGCACCCATCCTCGACTGATCGCGCAAGAGGGCCGTTATGCGCGCCTGTGGGCGTCGGGCGGTTACAAACAGACCCGCGAACAGGCGCTGCCGACATGCTGAAAACCTTTATCGAACTGTTGGGCGATGACGGGCCGGTCTTCCGTCGCTATGTCGGGAAAGTGATGTTCTACGGTGCGCTGTGCGGGCTGACCCTCGCCGCCCTGGTGCCGGTACTCACCGACATGCTCAACGGTGATCTGGCCGAAGCGGCGTTGTGGCTGGTGGTGTTCCTGGCGGCGGTGGCGACGTGTTGGGCCACGCGACGCGAGGTTGAAAAGGCTGGCGTCGCGGTGGGTGTGGCGGTGCTGCAAGGCGGGCGCCAGCGCATCGGCGACCATGTGGCCGAACTGCCTGTCGGTTGGTTCACGCCTGATAACACGGCGCGGCTCAACCAGGTGGTGACCCAGGGCATGATGGCCGTGGCTCAGCTGCCGGCCCATGTATTTACTCCGGTGCTCAGCGGCGTGGTGACGCCATTGGTGCTGGTACTGGCGTTGTTTGTGCTGCACTGGAAAATGGGCCTGATTGCCTTGCTGGCGTTGCCGATTCTCGGCGGCGCGTTCTGGCTCAGCGCCCGCCTCGGGCGGCGCGCCGACCGGGCGTTCCAGCGCAGCTCGGCCGACACCAGCCAGCGCATGCTGGAGTTCGCCCAGTCGCAGTCGGTGTTGCGTGCCTTCAGTGGCGGCGGCAGCTCGGTGTTCCTGCAACGGGCGATCGAGCAGCAGCACGTGACCGGGGCGCGCCTGATCCTGCTGTCCGCCACCTCGATTCTGCTGAACATATGGCTGGTGCAGGTGGTGTTCGCGGCCTTGTTGATCGCCGCCGCGCTTTGGCTTGACGCTTACCTGGGAAATGCCTTGCACGTGGGCTCGGTGATTGCGGTGATGGTGTCGCTGTTGCTGGTCAGCCGCTTCATCGACCCGTTGCTGGAGGTGGCCGGCTATGGCGAAACATTGCGCGGCGCCGGGGTGCAGCTTGAGGCGGTGCGCGAGATATTGGCCGCGTCGCCCCTGAAGGCGCCGAGCGCGCCGCAATCTCCACGGGATGCCTCGGTGGAACTGTTCGATGTGAGCTTTCGCCACGCGGCCGGTTCGCGGGACGTGCTGCGCGGGGTGAGCCTGCGTATTGAGCCCGGCAGCATGACCGCGCTGGTGGGGGCTTCCGGTTCGGGCAAGACCACGCTGTTGCGGTTGGTCGCACGGTTTTTCGAGGTCAGCCAGGGCCAGGTGTGCATCGCAGGCGTGGATGTGCGACAGATGTCCGGTGAGCAGCTCAACGCGCAGATCAGCCAGATCTTCCAGGACACGTACCTGTTCCAGGGCAGCGTCGCCGACAACATTCGCCTCGGCAAACCCGACGCCAGCGACGCACAAGTACTGGAGGCCGCGCGACAGGCTGGCGTGCAAGAGATTATCGAGCGCCTGCCGATGGGCCTGTCGACCACGGTGGGTGAGGGCGGGGCACGCCTGTCCGGTGGCGAGCGTCAGCGTGTCGCGATCGCCCGTGCGTTGATCAAGGGCGCGCCGATCCTGCTGGTGGACGAAGCCACGGCAGCACTGGACGCCGAGAACCAGGCGGTCATCGCCGAAACCCTGGCACGCTTGCGCGGCACATGCACGCTGATCGTGATCGCGCATCAGCTGTCGACGGTGGTGATGGCCGACCAGATCGTGGTGCTCGATGAAGGCCGGATCGTGGAGCAGGGCACGCCTGAGCAATTGACCGCAAGACAAGGGCGCTATGCCCGGTTCCTCGCGCAGCGGCGGGCGTCCAAAGGCTGGCGTATCACTTAGTGGACCCGCCAGGAAGGCGGGTCCGAAGGGCAGGTCAGAGCTTTGGCAGTTGCCCGATGCGGCCCATCATTTCGGTGACGATCTGCAGGTCCAGCAGGAACTGGTCGACGGTCTTGAACTCGTTGTCGGTATGGCCGGTGTACTTGACCTCCGGCCGTGCCAGGCCGAATTGCACGCCGTTGGGCAACTCATGCACCGAGGTAGCGCCGGCAGAAGTACCGTACTTGTGCTCCATGCCCAGGTTCTCGCTGGCCACCGCCAACAGCGCCTTGACCCACTCGCCCTCAGGGTTGCGGTACATAGGCTCGGCGATCGAGTAATCGAAGGTCACAGCTACGTGGTTTTTCTTGGTCCAGGCGCTGAGCTTGTCGGCGATTTCGGCCTTGAGCGCTTCCGGTGACTTGCCCTTTGGCACCCGCAGGTTGACCGCCAGCTTGAAGGTAGTGTCATCTTCGCCCACATAGGTCAGCGAGGTGGTCAGCGGGCCCATGAACGCATCGGAGAAGCCCACGCCCAGCTTGGCGCCCAGGTAATCCAGGCCCCAGTTGTTGGCGGCGTAGTGCGCGGCGTCGGTGAACTGGTTGTGCTTGAGCGCGACCTTGCCGTCGAGGCTGTTGAGGAAGTCGAGGACCCTGGCTACCGGGTTCACCCCGGATTCCGGTTCGGAGGAGTGGGCGGACACGCCAGTGACGGTCAACTGAACGTCCTTGCCGACGACCTTGGCCGCCACTTCAAAGTCGCCGCCATTGCGCTTGGCGTACTCGCTGCCGGCCTTTTGCAGGCTGGCGGCCAGTTCGGCAGGCTTGTCGCTGAGCAATGTCACCACCGACGCCGACGGAATCTGGTTGGTGGCCTTGCCACCGGTCATCGAGATGATTTCTGCGCCTTTGCCTTCAGCCTTGCGCTTGGGGAACTTGGCCATGACCGTGCCGTAGCCTTTCTCGGCGATCACCACCGGGTAGCCGCCGTCCAGCGCCAGGTTGTAGTTGGGCGTTGGGTTGTGCTCGAAGTAGTACGGGATCGCGTCGCCGGAGGTTTCCTCGGTGGTGTCCACCAGCAGCTTGAAATTGCGCGCCAGCGGCAGCTTCTCTTCCTTGATCACCTTCATCGCGTACATCGCCACCACGATGCCGTTCTTGTCATCCTCGGTGCCGCGACCATACATCCGGTCGCCGATCAGCGTGACCTTGAATGGGTCGAGCTTGGTGCCGTCCTTGAGTACCCAGTTTTCCGGGGTTACCGGCACCACGTCCGCGTGAGCGTGGATGCCGACCACTTCATCGCCGCTGCCTTCCAGGGAAATCTCGTAGACGCGGTTGTCGATGTTGCGGAAGTTCAGGTTGAACGACTCGGCCAGGCTCTTGATCTTGGCGGCGATCTTGATGAACTCGGGATTGTCGTGCTGGGCCACGCCGGCGACCTGGAAGGTCGGGATCTCCACCAGCTCACGCAGGGTTTCAGTGGCGGCCGCACCGTACTTCACCCGCGCATACAGGCCCAGCAGGCGATGGATTTCATTCTGCTGGTCGGCGCTCAGGTCCTTGTTGTCGAGAAAGGCACTGATGGCCGGGCCGAGGTTGTCGCTCTTGGCCACGTCATTCTTGGCCAGGCTGGCGAGGAACTGCCGGAAATCCTTGACCGAGGCATCGCTGAAGGTCTTCAGGATGACGGCATTCTGTTGTGGGGTGAGGTTGGCTTGAGCTTGGGTGGTGAACACCGAAAGGCTGGCGGCCATCAGGGTGGCTACGGCCAGTTGCTTGAGGGAAAAATCCATTGCTGGGGGCATTCCTTTGCAGGGAGTGAGTGAGAAATGTCTGATCGAAAGGTCAGAAACAATTTCACACACTACCATCGGGAGGGCGCAGGAGGGGAGCCCCCGTTGTGGGATTTGTCCGGAGCAAATGCACAAGTGGCGCATAAACGAAAATACAGTGTGGGAGCTGTCGAGCTTTAGCGAGGCTGCGATAGCGGTGGGTCAGGCAGCATCAATGTTGACACTGCTGCCGCCTTCGCAGCCTCGCTAAAGCTCGACAGCTCCCACAGGGTTAGGTGGTCTGCTAATCTGCGCTCGTTGAATCTCGACCGCCACCCGTGGACCTCTCAATGACATCGCCATCCGATCAAAACCTTGAACCCCAATCCGTCTGCAGCCCGATCACCAGCAGCGCCATTTTCATGGTCGCGACCCTGGCGCCTGGCAGTGACTCGGCTGAGGCGGTGCGCAGCTGGTGCGCCGATATCGCCGGCCTGGTGCGCTCGGTCGGCAAGCGGGTGCCAGCCGGCAACCTGACGTGTGTCGCAGGGTTTGGCTCCAAGGCGTGGGATGCGCTGTTCGGGGGGCCGCGGCCAGCAGCGTTGCACCCGTTCAAGGAAGTGGGCGTGGCCGGGCGCCTGGCGCCGGCCACGCCGGGGGATATCCTGCTGCACATTCGTGCCGAGCAGATGGACCTGTGTTTCGAATTGGCCACCCAGTTGATGGCGGCGCTGGGGGATGCGGTGACGGTGGTGGACGAGGTCCAGGGTTTCCGCTATTTCGACATGCGCAGCATCATCGGTTTTGTCGACGGCACCGAGAACCCGGTCGGGCGCAAGGCGGTGGGTTTCACCATCGTCGGTGATGAGGATCCGGCGTTCAGCGGCGGCAGCTATGTAATGGTGCAGAAGTACCTGCACAACATGCAGGCCTGGAATGAATTGTCGGTGGAGGCGCAGGAGCGGGTGATCGGGCGCACCAAGCTGTCGGACATCGAGCTCGACGATGCGACCAAGCCGAGCAATTCCCACAGTGCATTGACCACCATCACCAAGGACGGCGAGGAAGTGAAGATCCTGCGGGACAACATGCCCTTTGGCCGGCCGGGCGCGGGGGAATTCGGGACGTACTTTATCGGCTACGCGCGCTCGCCAGAGCCTTTGGAGTTGATGCTGGAGAACATGTTTGTCGGCCGACCGGTCGGCAACTATGACCGCCTGCTGGACTTCAGCACGGCGGTCACCGGCGGCCTGTTCTTCATACCGTCAGCGGATTTGCTCGAAGAACTGGCCGACCGCGCGCCTTAGGCCAACAACCCGGTGCTCACCGCCACAATCAGGAACACCCCCAGCACCGCGCGGTAGATCACGAACGGCCAGGTGGAGAATCGCTCCAGGAACTTCATCAGGCCCCAGATCGCGAAGAACGCCGACACACTGGCGACCACCAGCCCGAAGATCAGGTGCGGCCAGGCGTGGGCGGGCAGGTCGGCGTGGAACAATACCCACAGCTCTTTCAGCCCCGCGAGGGCGATCGCCGGCAAGCCCAGCAGGAACGAAAACCGCGCCGCTTCTTCACGCTTGAAGTTGAGGAACAGTGCGGCGGTCAGGGTCGAACCCGAGCGGGAAACCCCTGGAATCAGCGCGCCGATCTGCGCAATGCCGACAATCAGCGCATCCCGCAGGCGCATTTCGCCCACCGTGCGCTTATGCCTTGCGCTGAGTTCAGCCGCCGCCAGCAGCACCGCCATCACCAGGCAGGAAATCCCGATCACCATCAGCCCGCGCAGCGGCGAGTTGCAGGAGTTGAGGGTCGACGACAAGGCTATCCCGGCAATCCCGATCGGAATCGTCGCCAGCACAATGGCCACCGCCAGCTTGAACCACTGGTTGTTGTAGTCACCCTGGCGCACCGCAGTGATGCTGCCGACCGTGACCTGGCGTACATCCTTCCAGAAGTAACTGACCACTGCTGCCAGGGCGGCCAACTGCATGGCTGCGGAAAACGCCGAGCCGGGATCCGGCCAGCCGAGCAGGGCGGGCACGATGCGCATGTGGGCGGTGGAAGACACGGGCAACAATTCGGTGATGCCCTGAATGATGCCCAGGATGCCTATTTGCAGGTAATCCAGGGACGCAAAGCCGACATCGAGGCCGCTGGTGCAGACGTTTGTCAAAGTACTTATCCTGAAAGCAAGGGGAGGGAAGTGACGCGGAGTTTAGTCTAACTTTGTAACGATTTTGTCGTTGACACGAGAAAAGCGCGATCGGTTCAGCAAGCAGAAAGCTTGGCCGGTGTATTGGCATTGCAGGTGGCTTTGTTGACAATGGCAGCCTGTTTTTTTGCCGAGATGCCCATGCCTGCAATCCCCGATACCACCGTCGAACTGATCGAGACCGGCCCGGAACACGCCACGTTGATCGCCAACCTTTACCAGTTCTACGCCTACGAGTCCTCGGACTGGGAACAGGAAGATGTCGAGGTGGACGGTCGCTTCTACATCCATGAGGAGCACCTGGCCCGCTACTGGGAAGACCCGCAATGGAGCGCCAACCTGTTATTGGTCGATGGCTTTATCGCAGGCTTCCTGCTGATCGAAGGCAGCGAACTCCCAGGGATCGACGCGCTGGAACTGGCGGACCTGTTCATCTTGAAACGCTATCGCCGCAAAGGCATTGGCCGCGCCATCGCCACCCAGGTCTTGAGCAGCGGCGATGCGAACTGGCTGGTGCGTTTCTATGATCAGGACGAAGTGAGCCAGGCGTTCTGGCGCACGGTACTGGATAACCTGCCGCGTCCGGTGCAGGCCATCGAGTTGGATGATGAGCCGAATTTGCTGAGCTTCCTGGTGACGCGGGCGGCGCTGCACTGAGGCATCAGCTAAACGCTGCGCCAGCCCCTGCACTGAACAATGCCGCCTGCATCGCCTGTGGCGGCTGGCCGAACGCCCGCAGGAACGCCTGGCGCATGCGCTCGCGATCACCGAACCCGGTCTCGCGGGCGACCACTTCCACCGGATGCCGACTGGTTTCCATCATTGCCCGGGCGGCTTCCACCCGCAGGGATTCGATGGCCTTGGCCGGGGTTTGCCCGGTCTCCTCGCGAAACACCCGGCTGAACTGGCGTGGGCTGAGCCGCGCCACGGCCGCCAGGGCCTCGACCGAAAGGTCGTGGGTCAGGTTCTCCCGGGCGTAGGCCAGGGCCAACTGCACACGGTCGGACTTGGGGTCGAGTTCCAGCAACGCCGATAGCTGCGACTGTTCGCTGCCACGGCGCTGGGCAATCACCAGCTTGCGCGCGATGCGGCGAGCGAGGTCGCTGCCCAGGTCGTTCTCCACCATCGCCAGCGCCAGGTCCACCCCGGCGCTCATGCCGGCACCGGTCCAGATCTGGCCGTCGACCACGAACAGCTTGTCTTCCTCCAGGCGAATCTGCGGGTAGCGCTTGGCAAAGGCCGGTGCGTGCAGCCAGTGGGTGGTGGCGCGCTTGCCCTCGAGCAATCCCGCCTCGGCCAGCACGAAGATGCCCATGCACAACGAAGCAATCCGCCGCGACTGTTTGGACGCCGCCTGGACCAGCCTCGGCAGGCTGGCGTCAGGCAGTTGGAACTCCAGGTAACCGCTGACGATCAATGTGTCATAGCCCTCGGGCCGGATCGGCGTACTGTTCACCGAGAAGCCCTGGGACGTCATGATCGGGCCGCCACTTTCCGACACCAGGTGAAACTCATACGCCTGCTCGCCACGCAGCAGATTCGCGCACTCGAACACCGAGCCCAGGCTGAGGCTCAAGGATTGAAAGTTCGGGTACACCATCAGCGCAATGCTGTGCATCTCATCTCTCCAGGGGGCGCGGAGCGGTGATTGTCGGCGTGTGCCAGGGAAACGGCAACCGCCTTGGCGCAATGTCCGGAATCCTTGCGGACATGACATTGTGCGGTTTTGGCCCGGCTCCTAAGCTTGATTCCATTCCAACCCACATCACCCCGAGGCACTGGCACATGAAAGTATTGATGGTTTTGACTTCTCACGACCAGCTTGGCAACACCGGCCGCAAGACCGGGTTCTGGCTCGAAGAATTTGCTGCTCCCTACTACGCGTTCAAGGACGCCGGGGCCGACGTGACCCTGGCTTCGCCGGCCGGTGGGCAACCGCCCCTGGACCCGGTCAGCGACCTGCCGGATTCGCAAACCGACCAGACCCGCCGCTTCGCCGCTGACCCGGCTGCGCAACAGGCCCTGGCCACCACCGTGAAGCTGGAGTCGGTCAACGCCGGCGACTTCGACACCGTGTTCTACCCAGGCGGCCACGGCCCGCTGTGGGACCTGGCAGAGTCGAAAACCTCCATCGCCCTGATCGAAGCCTTCGAGCGTGCGGGCAAGCCGATTGGCTTTGTGTGCCATGCCCCGGGTGCCTTGCGGCACGTCAAGGCAGTCAACGGCGAGCCGCTGGTCAAGGGCCGACGCGTCACCGGCTTCTCCAACTCCGAAGAAGCGGCGGTTGGCCTGACCGACGTGGTGCCGTTCCTGATCGAGGATGATTTCAAGGCGCTGGGCGGCACGTATGAGAAGGGTGCCGATTGGCAGTCCTTTGTGATTGAAGATGGCCTGCTGGTCACCGGGCAGAATCCTGCCAGTTCCAGTGACGTTGCCAAATCGCTGTTGAAGCTGACCGCGTAACCCGCTGAATCCCCCCCAAAAGTACGTTGTTGGCGGCTCCCCTGAGCGGGAGCCGGCAGCTTCTGCTTGTCTGAAATTTGAATCCGGAACTTTCCCCCATGAGCAACAGCGCTTTAGGTACCCCGATCACACTGGGGCACCACACCCTGAAAAACCGCATCGTCCTGCCGCCGCTTACCCGCCAGCGAAGTGCCCAGCCCGGTGATATCGCCACGGACTTGATGGCGCTTTATTACCGCCAGCGCGCCACCGCCGGCTTCATGGTCAGCGAGGGCACGCAGATCGAGCCTCGCGGCCAGGGCTATGCCTGGACCCCGGGCATCTACACACCGGAGCAGATTGACGGCTGGCGTACCGTGACCGATGCCGTGCATGCCGAAGGCGGCGTGATCTTCGCCCAGCTTTGGCATGTGGGTCGCGTGTCCCATCACGAACTGCAGCCCGACGGCGCAGCACCCGTCGCGCCGTCGGCGATCCAGCCGCAGCAAGCCAAGGCATTCGTTGCAACCGGGCCCGGCACCGGTAAGTTGGTGCAGCCACCCGAGCCGCGCGCCCTGGCTACCGTCGAGGTCAAGGAGTTGGTGGGGCTTTACGCCCAGGCTGCAAAAAATGCATTGGCCGCAGGCTTCGATGGCGTGGAAATTCATTCGGCCAACGGCTACCTGGTCAACCAGTTCATCTCGGCGCATTCCAACCAGCGCGACGATGAATACGGTGGCTCACTGCACAATCGCCTGCGGTTCCTGCGGGAAATCGTCGAGGCGGTGGCCGAAGTAGCCGGCCCGCAACGCCTGGGTGTGCGCTTTGCGCCGTTGTTCAGCGGCACTGACCAGGACCGGGTCTACATCGGCCTCGTCGAGGAAGACCCGCATCACACCTACATCGAGGCGATCAAGGTGCTTGAGGCGGCCGGCATCGCCTACGTGTCGATTGCCGAGGCCGACTGGGACAATGCCCCCGAGTTGCCCGAGTCGTTCCGCCAGGCGGTGCGTGACACCTTCAGCGGCCGGATCATCTACGCCGGCCGCTACACCGCAGAGCGCGGCGTGCGGTTGGTAGAGGCGGGGCTGGCAGACCTGATCGCGTTTGGCCGGCCGTACATTGCCAATCCCGACTTGCCCCAACGCCTGCTCAACGGTTGGCCGCTGAACCCGTTGAACGCGGACGGCCTGTATGGCGGCACCGAGGTGGGCTTCACCGATTATCCGGTGTATGCCGGGTAGGCACGGGCTACTCGATCGGGTATTTGCCGAATGCCGGGTGCTGCTCGGCGAGGGCCGCGTGGCGTTGCAAGTGGGGAAACGCATCGGCCTTCACGACGTCGGCTATCTTCAGCTGGGTGAAGGACCAGGCGACCGCCACCGTCAGGCTCGCCTGGGTCAGCGGCGCGTCGCTGTCGCGCTCGGCCACCCGCGCCTCCAATAACGCATAGGCCGCCAGCAGTTGCCCGGTCACGCGGTCGATCCACGGCTGATGCAGTTTTTCGGCGGGCCGCAGGTGATGTTCGTAGACGATCTGCACGGTCTTTTCGCACGCTGCCAGCGCCAGGCCGATCACTTGCAGATCCCTGGCAAGCGCTGGGGCTGACGGGGGCAGCAATCGACTGCCGGCCGGCGCCAGGGCTTCCAGGTACTCGAGGATCAAGCCGGAATCCATCAGCACCGTGCCGTCGTCGAGCACCAGCGTCGGTGCCTTGACTACCGGGTTGATCCCGGAAAACTCATCGAAGGTGCTGAACACCGACAATGCCTGGTGTTCGAACGCGACGCCGTACAGTTCCAGGGAAATGGCCACGCGGCGCACGTAGGGCGAGTCCAGCATGCCGACCAGTTTCATGAAGCCTCCATTAACCGCAGTGTTTTGTTCTGATGACGTTATAAACCGTTTTTCCGCATGTTTATCAATCCACCCGCAACACAATCTTGCCGATATGGTCGCCACCTTCCATGCGCGCATGGGCCTTCGCGGCGTCGGTATAGGCATACACCTCATCGATCATCGGCAGGCAACGCCCGGCCGACAGCACCGGCCACACGTGTTCGCGCAGTTGTGCGGCAATCGCGGCTTTTTCTTCCCGGGTGCGTGAGCGCAACAACGAGCCGGTAACGATCGCGCGTTTGCCGAGGATCGCCAGCAGGTCGATGTCTTTGGCGCGTGCGCCGCCGAGGAAGCCCAGCATCACCAGGCGACCTTCCATGGCCAGGGCGCTGATGTTGTCGTTCAGGTAGGAGCCACCCATGATGTCGAGCACCACATTGACACCCTTGCCCGCGGTCTTGTCAGCGATGACCTCGGCGAAATTCTGTTCCCGGTAGTTGATCGGCTCGGCTCCCAGCTCGCGGATGGCGGCGCATTTTTCCACGCTGCCGGCGGTGGCGAACGCTTCGATACCGAACTCGCGGCAGAGCATCAGCGCGGTGGTGCCGATGCCGCTGGTGCCGCCATGGATCAACACGCGCTGGCCTTTATGCGCACCGCCGATGCCGAACAGGTTGGCCCATACGGTGAAGAAGGTTTCCGGGATCGCTGCCGCCTGAATCCAGTCCAGGCCATCGGGAACCGGCAAGGTCTGGCTGGCGGGCACTGCGCAGTACTGCGCATAACCGCCGCCATTGGTCAGGGCGCACACCTTGTCGCCCAGCGCGTACTCGCTGACGCCTTCGCCCAGCGCGACCACCACACCGGCCACTTCCAGCCCGGGAATCGGGCTCATGCCGGGTTTCATCGGATACGTGCCGGCGCGTTGCAGGGCGTCCGGGCGATTGACGCCGGCGGCGTGCACGCGGATCAGCACTTCGCCGGGGCCGACGACAGGGACCGGCTCCTGGCGTGGTTGCAGGACTTCGGGGCCGCCGGGGCTGGTGATTTCGATCAGGGTCATTTCGTGGGGCAGATTCATTTGAGCGCACCTGTAGCAATGAACGTATGGGTTGGGACCGCGCCCGTTACCGAGCGGTTCAGCCTGCTGGCGATCCTGGGTGTTTTCTCTGGTGCCCAGCATAGCCGTGATGAGTGATGCAATAATGCTGCGATTACACGTCACGCTGATGCAAAAATGCATTGAGGGGGAAAGCTATGAATTGGGACGATGCGCGGGTGTTCCTCGCGGTGTGCCGCGAGTCCACACTGCGCGGGGCCGCGCGGGTGCTGGGGGTGGATCAGGCCACCGTGGGGCGACGGGTCAATGCCCTGGAAAAGTCCCTGAACGCAACATTGTTCCTGCGCACCTCCGAAGGCTATGCGCTGACCGCCGTGGGTGAAGCCGCGTTGCAATCGGTGGAGAACATGGAGCGCTCGGCCCTTGACCTGGAGCGTCAGGTCCTGGGCCTGGACGACCGCCTGACCGGCACCGTACGGGTGACCACCACCGATTCCCTGGCCATCGACTTCCTGATCCCGGCCATTGCCCGGCTGCACGATGCGCACCCTGACGTGCGCGTGCAGATGGACGCTTCGACCCAGTTGCTTAACCTGGCCAAACGCGAAGCCGATATCGCGGTGCGCAATACCCGCCCGGACAACCCCGACCTGATCGCCCGGCGCATCGCCCGCTGGCCGGTGGGGCTGTTTGCCTCGCAAGCGTATATCGATCGGCACGGCGCACCCGAGCCGGGCAGCCTGTTCGAAGGACACGACCTGGTGGTGTACCAGCCGCACCTGCAAAGCCAGAAGGACCTGACCCTGGTCAGCGAGCCGCTGGGACGCGGGCGTATTGTTGCGGCCTTGAGTTCAAGCCTGTTGGTTCGCCGCTCCATCGCCGCAGGGATCGGTATCGGTGAGGTTCCGATAGTTTCCGGCGAACGCGACGGCCTGGTGCGGCTGTGGCCGGACCGTACGCGGCCGTTGCCCTACGATGTGTGGCTGGTGACCCATGCCGACCTGCGGCATACCGCCCGGGTGCGGGTGGTGATCGACGAGATCGTCGCGGGGTTTGCCGGCACCGGGGAATAGTACGACTGCCTGAAAAGGCCGGGTGTCAGCCCGGCCAGAAATAAGTCGTCGCAGGAGAACGCAATCGGCTCAGCGTTGCAGGAAGGCCAGCAGATCTTCGTTCAAGGCTTGCTGGTGGGTCACCGCAAAACCATGGGGGGCATCCTTGTACACCTTCAACTGCGCGCCTTTGATCATCTGCGCGGCGACCTTGCCGGTAGTTTCGAACGGCACGATCTGGTCGCCATCACCGTGGATAACCAGGGTTGGCACGTCGATCCTGGCCATGTCCGGGCGGAAATCGGTTTCCGAGAACGCGGTGACGCAATCCACCGTCGCCTTGAGCGAGGCGAGCAGGGCGATGTTCAGTGTTTGAGTCAATACACCGCTGGAGACCTGTTGGCCCTTGTTGATGCCATAGAACGGCGTATTGAAGTCTGCCAGGAACTGCGCGCGATCCTTCAGCAGCGCGGCCTTGAACCCGTCAAACGCTGCCATCTCGACCCCTTGCGGGTAATCCGGCTTTTGCCCGAACAGCGGCGTCACCGCCCCCAGCAACACCAGCCCGGCCACGCGCGCGCTGCCATGGCGGGCGATATAGCGGCTGACATCGCCGCCGCCCATGGAGAAGCCCACCAGGGTCACGTCCTGCAGATCCAGATGGTTGATCAACTGGGCGATATCGTCGGCAAAGGTGTCGTAGTCGTTACCGGTCCAGGGCTGGTCCGAGCGGCCAAAACCACGGCGGTCGAACGCGATGGTGCGGTAGCCGCGGCTGCTCAGGTACTCCATCTGGTATTCCCACATATCGCCATCCAGCGGCCAGCCGTGGCTGAACAGCACCGGTTTGCCGGTGCCCCAGTCCTTGTAGTAGAGCTCGGTACCGTCTTGTGTGCGTAGGGTGCTCATGGCAAAACTCCTTGGGTGAGAGGGCAGCCAATACTATAGGCGCAGAATCTGACGAGGGACTTGTATGCCTGTGCTCGGTTGAACGGTTCAGCGTCTATGCTGGTCAACTGCTTTCTACCGTCTGAACAAACAGGTGAACGAAATGGCCAAGACTTACAGCTACGCCGCTCGTGACTCCAAGGATTCCCTCAAACCCTTCACGTTCGAACGTCGCGCCCCCGGGGCCGATGATGTGCAGATCGACATCCTCTATTGCGGCGTCTGCCACTCGGACCTGCACACCGTACGCAACGAATGGAAAAACACCTTGTACCCGTCGGTACCGGGCCATGAAATCGTTGGACGGGTGACCGCCGTGGGCGCCAATGTCAGCAAGTTCAAGGTGGGCGATTTGGCCGGTGTCGGCTGCATGGTCGACAGCTGCCAGCACTGCGAATCCTGCGCCGAGGGCGAGGAGCAGTATTGCGAAAACGGCTTCACCGGCACCTACAACGGCCCGGCTTTTGGCGGCGAAAACACCTTCGGCGGCTACTCGGACAATATCGTGGTCAAGGAGAAGTTCGTCCTGCGGATCTCCCACGACGAGAGCAACCTGGCGGCGGTCGCGCCGCTGCTGTGTGCAGGCATCACCACCTACTCACCGCTGCACCACTGGAACGTCGGGCCGGGCAAGCGCGTCGGCGTTGTCGGCCTCGGTGGCCTGGGCCATATGGCGGTGAAAATCGCTCATGCCATGGGCGCCTACGTGGTGCTGTTCACCACCTCGCCGAACAAGCGCGAAGACGGCCTGCGCCTGGGGGCCGATGAAGTGGTGGTGTCGAAGAACGCGGACGAAATGGCCAAGGTTGCCAACTCCCTGGACTTCATCCTCAACACCGTGGCCGCGTCCCACAATCTCGACGCCTTCCTCAACCTGCTCAAGCGCGACGGCACCATGACCCTGGTGGGCGCCCCGGATAGCCCGCACCCGTCACCGACCGTGTTCAACCTGATCTTCAAGCGTCGCAGCCTGGCCGGGTCGTTGATCGGTGGCATCCAGGAAACCCAGGACATGCTGGATTTCTGCGCCAGGCACGGGATTGTCTCGGACATCGAGATGATCGACATCCAGGGCATCAATGACGCCTACGAGCGCATGCTCAAGGGGGATGTGAAGTATCGGTTCGTGATCGACATCGAGAGCCTGAAGAAAGAAAAACACGCGGCCTGATTGATCGCTGCAGATCCCTGTAGGAGCGGGCTTGTGTGGGAGCGGGCTTGCTCGCGAAGGCGGTGTGTCAGTCGCTCAATAGGCTGGCTGAACCACCGCTTTCGCGAGCAAGCCCGCTCCCACCCAAGGCCGCTCCCACATTTTGATCTTCGCCGGTTTCTAGGCCGACAGGTGCTCATACAAAATCGTCGCACCCACCAGCATCAACACCACGCCGCCAACCATCTCGGCGCGCTTGCCGACCACAGTCCCCAACACCCGGCCAAGCATCATGCCGATGGTTACCATGGTCATCGTCGCCAAGCCGATCGCCGCAGCGGCCACCAGGATATTCACGTCGACAAACGCCAGGCCTACGCCCACCGCCAGGGCATCAATGCTGGTGGCAAACGCGGTCACGGCAAGAATCATGAACGAGTGCTGGCTCGGTTTCTCTTCCTCTGGATCATCGGCCTTCAAGCCGTTGTAGATCATGTGCAGGCCCAGGGCTACCAGCAGGGTAAAGGCGATCCAGTGGTCCCACTGTTCCACCCAGCGAGTGGCGGCCTGGCCGATGGCCCAGCCGATAATCGGCGTGATCGCTTCGATCACACCAAAGATCAGGCCGGACCGCAGGGCTTCGGTCAGGCGTGGTTTGTGCAGGCTGGAACCTTTGCCAATGGCCGCCGCAAAGGCGTCCGTGGACATGGCAAGGGCGAGAAGAATCAGGGAAATGGGGTTCACGGTAAGGCTTCCAGTCGGGCTGTATGAGTCAACGACACAACCACACGCCCGACTTCAGGCATGGATGTGTCGCTGGTCTCACCAACCAAAATGGTGTTCGCACCACGGCATGTTGCCGAGAATGTTGATACGAACGCTTCGAGAATCCGAAGCAGGCTACTCCCCAACGAGGTGGCGGATCATAGCCGCGCAATCATGAAAATTTCGTTAAGGGCGCCTCACGGATGTTCCAGGTGACAGCGCACCTGCTGACTCATCCCACCCGTCAATCGCTGCGGCCGCTCACAGCCTTGTGTACGCCTCGGGCAGCGGTCGAGAAAGAAACACCCACCCGGCAACACCCGGTTCCCCGGCAGCTCTGTCGGTGCACTGACATACGCATCGTCCAGCGCCACCCCCAGCTTGGGCACCGCCTCCAGCAGCAGCTGGGTGTACGGATGCTTCGGCTGCTCCAGCACTTGCTCGGCACACCCCAGTTCCACGATCTGCCCCAGGTACATCACCGCCACCCGGTCGGCCATGTGCCGCACCACCGAAACGTTGTGGGAGATCAGGATGTAGGTCAGCCCCAGCCGCCGTTGCAGCTCGGCCAGCAGGTTGAGGATTTGCGCCTGCACCGAGATATCCAGGGCCGAGGTCGGCTCGTCCAGCACCAGGATGCTCGGGTTGGACGCCAGCGCGCGGGCGATGGCGATCCGTTGGCGCTGGCCACCGGAAAACTGGTGCGGGTAACGGTCCAGGTATTCGGCACGAATGCCTACCTGCGCGGCGACCTTGGCGGCGATGGTGCGCATTTCACTCTTGGGCGTGTCGCCAAGGGCGAACAGCGGTTCGGTGATGATTTTCCAGATGGGCAGGCGCGGGTCGAGGGACGATTGCGGGTCCTGGAATACGATCTGCACATGCCGGTGGCGTTCCCGGGCACTTTCGTAGACCCAGTCCACTTCACCGTCACTGGGCTTGACCAGGCCCATCAGCAACTGGGCGAGGGTGCTTTTACCACAGCCGGACTCGCCGACAATCCCCAGGGTTTCCCCACGGCGAACCTTCAAGTCGATGCCGTTGAGGGCGTGGGCATAACCGCGCGGGCGGCCCAGCCAGTCGGTTTTTACCGGGAACTTGACCCGTACATCCCGCAAAGCCAGCAGTGAATCTTGAGACACGGTCATTGCACCGACTCCCCGGCAGTCAGCCAGCACGCACTTTTGCGGGTGCCGGCAGGGTTGATCAGGTCCAGGCGCGGGCGCTCGATGCATTGGCTCATGGCCTGGGGGCAGCGTTCGCGAAAGGTGCAGCCTGAGGGCAGGGCGGCAAGGTTGGGCACTTGGCCGGGGATGGTCAGCAGGTCGTCGCCGGGTTTCACCTGTTCCGGCAAGCCGCTGAGTAACCCTTGGGTGTAGGGATGGCGCGGGTCGCTCATCACCTGGGCGGTGGGGCCTTCTTCCACCACGGCGCCGGTGTACATCACATACACCCGGTCGCAGAACTGCGAGACCACAGCCATGTCGTGGGTGATCAGCAGGATCGCGGTGCCGCGTTCCCGGGCTTTTTCCCGCAGCAGCAACAGCACCTGGCGTTGCACGGTGACGTCGAGGGCAGTGGTGGGTTCATCGGCGATCAGCAACTGAGGGTCGCAGGAAAACGCTAGGGCGATCATCACCCGCTGGCGCATGCCTCCGGAGAGTTCGAAGGGGTAGCTGTCGAGCACTTGCTCGGGGTCGGCGATGTGCATGTCCCGCAGCAGGGCGATGGCCTTGGCACGGGCGGCGGCCTTGCTCAGGCGCTGGTGGTGGATGATCACATCGAGCATCTGCCGGCCAATGCGCCGGGTCGGGTTCAGCGCGGTCATCGGCTCCTGGAAGATCATCGCCGCGTCACGCCCGCGGATCTGCAGCAGCTCCTTCTCGCTGGCACCGAGCATGTCGCGGCCGAGCATCTGCAAGCTGCCGGCGGTGATCCGGTAACTGCGCTCCGGCAGCAGGCGCAGGCTGAGCATCGCGGTCACGGATTTGCCGGAGCCGGATTCACCCACTACGCCGACGACTTCGCCGGGGTTGACGTGCAACGACACGCCGTTGAGTGCCTGGACGTTGTTGCGGTAAGCCGGGAATTCCAGGCTCAGGTTGTCGATGGCAAGCACTGCCGGACTGGACATGGTCATTTCCCCTGTTGCCGTGGGTCGAGCAGGTCACGAACACCGTCACCCAGCAGGTTGAAGCCGGTCGCGGTGACCAGGATCGCCAGCCCCGGAAAGGTCGAGTACCACCAGTTGTCGAGAATGAAATTGCGCCCGGTGGCAACCATCGCGCCCCATTCGGCGGTGGGCTGTTGTGCACCCAGGCCGATGAAACCCAGGGCCGAGGCCATCAGGATCGCGCTGCCGATGTCCAGGCTCAGTTGCACCAGCAACGGCGGCATCGCATTGCGGCCTACGTGCCACGACACGATGTGCCAGCGCCCGGCGCCGAAGGTCTGGGATGCCTTGACGTAGCCCATCTGCCGAATGCTCAGGGCCTGGCCCCGGGCCAGGCGCACGTAGAACGGGATGCGCACCACGGTGATTGCCAGCATCGCATTGAACAGGCTCGGGCCCAGTGCGGCGGCCAGGGCCATGATCAGCACCAGGGACGGCACCGACAGCATGATGTCCATCAGGCGCATGATCAGGCTGTCGAAACGCCCGCCGATAATCCCCGACAGGCAGCCCAGCAGCCCGCCCACCAGGCAGGACGAAAACGCCACGAACAGGCCCACGCCCACCGACTGGCGGCTGCCGTACAGCACCCGGCTGAACAGGTCGCGGCCGACTTCATCGGTGCCGAACCAATGTTCGGCGGAGGGCTCGGCCAGGCGTTGCGCCAGGTTCAGGGCATTGGGGTCATGGCTCGCCAACCAGGGCGCGAAGGCCATGCAGATCAGCACGATCAAGGTGATGGTCAGGCCGGCGATGGTCAGCGGGCTGCGGCGTATTTGATAGCCCAGGTACTCCATTCGCGCACGCCAGGTGGGGCGCTGTTCCAGGGGCACCGGTACGGGCATGGTCAGGGGAGCGGTCATCTCAATTCACCTCGCCGATGCGCGGGTCGACCACCCGGTAGAGCAGGTCGA
Source organism: Pseudomonas sp. E6002 (assembly GCF_013385565.1). Taxonomy (NCBI): domain Bacteria; kingdom Pseudomonadati; phylum Pseudomonadota; class Gammaproteobacteria; order Pseudomonadales; family Pseudomonadaceae; genus Pseudomonas; species Pseudomonas sp. E6002. The sequence goes on from NZ_JACAPT010000048.1 coordinate 21,644, forward strand.
TCAGCATGTTCAGCAGTACATAAATAAACGACACCAGGATCGCGAAGCCCATCACCGCCGGGAAGTCCAGGGACTGGATCGACTTCACCACATAGGCACCCATGCCCGGCCAGGCGAACACGGTTTCGGTCAGCACCGCGCCGTACAGCAGGTCGCCGAGGGTCAGGCCGAGCACGGTGATCGACGGGATCAGCGCGTTGGGCAAGGCGTGGCGCAGGATCACCGCCCAGCGCGACAGGCCGTAGGCGCGGGCGGTACGGATGTAGTCCTCGCCCAACTGGTCGAGCATCGCCGAACGAATCTGCCGGGCGACCACGCCGAGGTTGACGAAACCCAGGGTGACGGCGGGCAGGATCAGGTGTTCCAGGGCATTCAGGAACAGCGGGATATCGCCGGCCAGCAGCGAGTCGATCAGGTAGAACCCGGTGATGGTGCGCGGTGGTTCGAGGCCTTCATCCAGCCGCCCGCTGCCGGGCAGCCAGCCGAGCTGGCCGTAGAACAACACGATCAGGCCCAGGCCGAGCCAGAAGGCCGGCGTGGAAATGCCGGTAACCGCCAGCGTTCGGGCGATCTGGTCGATGGCGCGGTTGTGATACACCGCTGACAGCACCCCCAGCGGTACGCCCACCAGTACCGAGAGCAGCAGGGCGGCGACCGCCAGTTCGAGGGTCGCGGGGAAGAACGCTTTCAGGTCTTCCAGCACCGGGCGGCTGGTGCGGATCGAGGTGCCGAGGTCGCCGTGCAGCAAGTCGCTCATGTAGCGGCCGTATTGCTGGTACAGCGGCAGGTCGAGGCCCAGTTGATGGCGGATGTTCTCGACAATGGCGTCGCTGGCCCGGTCGCCGGCAATCAGGCGCGCCGGGTCACCCGGGATCAGGTGGGAGATGCAGAAGGTAATCAGCGAAACGCCGACGACGACCAGGATCAGGCCGAACAGGCGTTTGCGCAACATATTCAGGAAGGCCATGAGGGCTCCTCGGTAACGCGAGACATTTGGATCAGGAATACAGCCTGGAAAACACAGCAGGTCCAGTGTGGGAGCGGGCTTGCTCGCGAATACGGTGGGTCAGTCATACATCGGGTAACTGATACACCGCTTTCGCGAGCAAGCCCGCTCCCACATTTGATCGCGTGTTACTTACTGATCTCAGCCACGTTGAACACCTGCTCCAGCATCGGATGGAACACATAACCCTTCACCGAATCACGCATCGGCAGGGTGTAGTTCTTCTGATAGAGGTAGGCGTACACGCTGTCCTTGAGCACGATCTTCTGGGCTTCCTGATACAGCTCGGTGCGCTTGGCCGTGTCGTTGTTGGCCGCCGCATCACGAATCAGCTTGTCCACCACCGGGTTGCTGTAGAACGAACGATTGCCCGGCAGGCCTTGCAGGGAGGAGTCGAACCAGAAGTTCATGTACATGTAGGGATCGGAGAAGTCCGGCGCCCACGAGCCGATGGACACGTCGAAGTCACCCTTGCCCAGGCGCTCGCGCATGGTGGCGTTGGCCAGTTTTTCCATCTTCAGGTTGATCCCCAGCGGCGCCAGGCTGGCTTGCAGGGTCAGGCCGATGGATTCCCAGTCCGGGTCCTTGTCGGAGTACATGTAGTTCAGGTTGGTGATTTTTTCCGGGAGTTTCTTCAGGTTCGCGCCCGCGCTGTCCAGGTCCTGTTTCATCAAGGGCAGGCTCGGGTCATTGGCCCACATGCCGGCAGGAATCGGCCCGTTCATCAACTTGGCCTGGCCCTTGAGGATGCCGTCGACAATGCCTTTGTAGTCCACCGCATCAACGATCGCCTGGCGCGCATTCTGGTTGTTCAGCGGGGCTTTCTGGTTGTTCAGGTACAGGTAGGTCACCCGCAGCGACGGGAACTCCTTGATCACCACGTCTTTCTTTTTGGCCAGGTTGGTGAGCTGGTCCTGGGGCATGTCTTCGGCGATGTCCAGGTCACCGCGTTCCAGTTGCAGGCGGCGTACCGAGGCTTCGCTGATGATCTTGATCACCACCTTGTTCAGCGCGGGCTTGGTGCCGGCGTAGTAGGTGTTGGGTTCCAGGGTCAGGCTCTGGCCTTTCTGCCAGTTGCTCAGGCGAAAGGCGCCGGAGCCGGCGGTGTGGGTGGAGAGGTAGGCGTTGACGTCGCCCTGTTTCACCACGTCCGGGTTGATGATGCCGGCGCCGTTGTGGGCGAGGGTGTAAAGGAAGGGCGCGTAGGGCTTGGCCAGGGTGAACCGCACGGTGAGCGGGTCGACCACGGTGACTTTCATGTCATCCGGGAACGCGCCCGACGGGCCTTGCTTGAGCTGCATCACGCGGTCGAAGGAGAACTTCACCGCATTGGCGTCGACCTCGGCGCCATCATCGAACTTATTGCCGGGCTTGAGTTTGAAGTCCCACACCAGACCGTCGGCCGAGGTGGTCCAGCTGTCGGCCAGGTCGCCCTTGACCTCGGTGCTGCCCTTGCCGTTTTCGACTTTGTAGGCCACCAGCTTCTGGTACGCCGGGTACGTCACCGCCCAATCGTTATTGTCGATGGTCACGGCCGGGTCGAGGGTTTGCGGGTCGGCGGCCTTGCCGATCATCAGGGTGTCTTTGGGGGCGGCGGCACTTGCCGATTGCCACGCGCCCAGGCTCAGGGCGGCGCACAGCAGGGAGAGTGCGAGGGTCTTGCGGTTGCTTGGGGTCATGCCGGTTTCCTTGATTATTTAGAGGAAAAAGCGGGTTGGTTTATTTTTATGAAATCTATAACCGGGCAGTTGGAGCTAAAGGGTGCTGCTAATTATTGTGATGGTACGGTCCTTGGGATCAGTATGACTCCTCAATTAGTGGGAAAAGTTCGGCATCCGGCAATTCGTAATGCCACCACTCGGTGGCAATCGCCTTGAAGCCGGCGCCAAGCATGATGCCCAGCAACAGCAGGCGGTTGCGCTGCACCTGCGGCGGCAGGTCGGGGTAGAACTGGTGGGACTTGGGCTCCATGGCATCAAACGCCGTGCCCATGTCCAGTGGGGTGCCGTGTTCATCAATCAGCGTCAGGTCGACGGCCACGCCACGGGTGTGGTGCGAGCCCAGGCGCGGGTCGCGCACGTAGTCCGGGTTGGGCAGGGCCTGCCACAACAGTTGCTGGGCGTAGGCCGGGCGATAGGCGTCGTAGATCAGCAACGTCATGCCGGCCTGGCGTGCCAACAGGCTCGCCTTGCGCAGGCAGGCCGCCGCTTCGGCGTGCAGCAGGCAGCGGGCATTGCGGTAGATCACGGTGCCTGCGAGGTTGTCGGCACTGGCGTAGATCAGGTCGACCTGTACCGGGTATTCCGGTGGGGCGATTTCTACCAATGGGCTGGTTTTCACTCAAAGATTTCCTTTCCAGGGTCAGGATTCGAACTGGCCGAAGGCCTGTTGCAGGGCGCGGTTTTTTGCCAGGCGTGCATCCAGTCGCTCGCCGTAGCGGTCAGCGACGGCAGACACCATCAGGTTGAACAGGCACGTCAGGGGCGCCATGGAGTCCCAGAACTGGCCGACATCGGTTTTCAGTTGCAGCAGGTCCAGGTCGTAGTCCCGGGCCCAGGGGCATTGCAAGTCAGTGATCAGCGCCAAGGGTAGACCCTGGGCGTTCGCGGTCTCGCAGAACGTGGGCGTGATGCTGGAATAGGCGCGGAAGTCCGCTGTGATGGCGTAGGGTTTTTCAAAGCCGGAGTTCAGGGTCTCGGCGTAGATCCCCGACAGGCCATCGACGTAATAGACCTTGGGACGGATGTATTCCAGGTGGCTGTGGAACGCATTGAGGATGCCCCGGGTGGACTGGATACCGAGGATAAACACCGCGTCGGCGTCCACGATGTGCTGCACGATGTCGGCGAAACCCTGGCTGCGGGCCAGGCCGTACACATGCTGGATGGCTTCGATCTCGCGGTTGAGGGAACGGTCGAGGGCGTCTTCCTGATCGTTCTCCTGGCGAAACGCGCCCAGGCGGTCGGTGATCAGCCAGGAGGCTTGCGGGTCGCCGCGCAGGCCTTGCTTGACGTCATCGAGGTTGCGATAACCCAGGGTTCGCAAGAAACGCCCCACTGAAATCCCGGTGGTGCCGGCTTGCTGGGCGATGCTGTCGGCGGTTTCGAACGGCAGCTGTTGCAGGTTGCCCAGCAGGTAGGTCGCGATGCGCTTGCCGGTGGGCGTCAGCGTCGGGAACTGCTGTTCCAGCGTGCGCTGGAAGCTGTTTTTATCCATGACGTTTTCGCGCAGGCCGGTCATTGATGTTACTCATGTTTCATGGTTTTGATGTCTGTTAGAAACATAACATCGGCAATCGCGATAACACAATGGCTTTTTTTGCACTGGGCGGGCAGGGGGGGACAAGCGGCGATCAAGGCCGCTGGGGTTTCACCGAAGTACCGAACGTATTGCCCATGCGCACACTGGTCGCTGCGGGTGTAGAGAGCCCGATCTGGTTCGGCTTGCGTTTGTCGATGGGCACCTGTTGCGCTTGCTGGTTCTTTTGCGTGGCCTTGGCGGCGTCCGGGTTGTTGCCCATCTGCTGGCTCAGGCAGCCATAGTCCGGTGCCTTGTAGCCATCCACGTTGACCTCGGTGCAGCCATTCGGCGTTCCTTCGGCGTGGGCCATCAGTGGCAGGGCAGCACACAGCAACAGGCTGGCGAGGGTCGGGAACAGGTTCATCGGTGCCTCCTGGCGAGCCCTGGGAAATGGGCCGGTATGGCTCAAAAGTGTAGTGCAGCGAACTGCCCGTCACCGTGATGTTTTTTTTGCTGGCACCGTAACATCAGGTTCATAAACTGGCCTCAGGATGACGGTTTTGTAGGCTATGTCGGACGTGTTGCGATGCTGAGCAGGGGGGCTTGGAGGCGCGCGGGCTGCTGCCTGGCTCTGCTGTTGGGGCTGGCGCAGGCCGTGCGCGCCGAAGTGACCCTGGACCTGCCCGCGCAGAACCTGGATAGCGCCCTGCAGGCGTTCAGCCATGCCACCGGCATGGCGGTGCTGGTGGACCGCGAGTTGACCCGGGGCCGGCGCTCCATCGGCGTGCATGGCCGCTACAGTGCGCAGCAAGCCCTGGGCCTGCTGCTGACAGGGAGTGGCCTGATGGCGCGTTATGCCCGCAGCGATGCGTTCACCCTGCAAGTCCCCGAGGTCAGCCAGCCGGCCACGACGCGGGGGCTGAAGGCAGGGCATGCAGCACGGATCAACAACAGCTATGCCGCGGCCTTGCAGCAGGCGATCGAACGCAGTTTGTGCCGTTCGCCGCTGACCCGCCCCGGCAGTTTCCGGGCGCTGGTGCAGGTGTGGGTCAACGGTGACGGGGTGATCGAACACAGCCGGCTGGTCAGCTCCACCGGTGACCTGCAGCGTGACGAAGCGCTGGTACGCGGCCTGGGCGCCACCCGGGTCGAACGCCCTGCGCCCAGTTCGCTGCGCTTGCCGGTGACCTTACTTTTGATGCCCGATTCAACAGGAACACGCATGGAATGCACAGCAGGGGAAGGAGTTTCCGGGGCATGAAAGACACCGGCCACAGCATGATGGTCAGCCTGTTCCTGGCGTCCTACGAGGACTTCAAGGTACGCCTGCGCAAGCGCCTCGGGTCCGAGGACCTGGCCAACGACGTGCTGCACGAAACCTACCTGCGGGTCGACCGCATGGACATGCCGCCGAACCTGGCGCAACCCAATGCCTACCTGTATCGAATGGCGCTGAACATCGCCGCTGACCGACGCCAGGCGGATGCGCGACTGTTGACCGGCAGCGAAGTCGAAGAGCTGCTGCAGACCGTCGATGAAGCCCAGGACCCGTCGCGGGTGGTGGGTGGCCAGCGGGAAATCCAGTCCTTGCTCAAGGCCCTCTACGAACTGCCGGCGCGGCGGCGCCAGATCCTTATCGCTGCACGTCTGGAAGAGGCGCCACACCTGGAGATCTCCAGGCGTTTCGGGATTTCCACGCGCATGGTCGAAAAGGAAATCAAGGCGGGGCTGGGCCACTGTGCGCAGCGCCTTGAAAGAAAAGTGATCCAGCGGTTCGGTCCCGGGGCCGGAAAACCGTCTTAGTGATTGAGTCCCTGATAATCCGTTGAGTACCTGCGCGCTTGAACATTTTTAACCTCTCCGCTGCCCGTGCTGCGCCCGACAGCCCCCTGCACGATGAAGCGCGTGACTGGCTGGTGCTGCTGACGTCGGGCCGGGCCACCGTTGCTGATGCCAAGGCGTTGCGCCAGTGGTGCGCCCAGAGCCCGGAGCATGCCCGGGCGTTCGAGCAGGCCAAGGTGTTGTGGCAGCAATTGGCTCCCGCCGCCGAGCAGTTTTCCCGGCCGCGGCATTTTGGGCGGCGGGCGTTTTTGGGCGGGGCTGTCGCGGCGTCGGCGGCGGTGTTGATGGTGCGGGTGACGGTGCCGGGTGGGTTTGCCGGGTTGACGGCGGATTACCGCACCGAGGTCGGGGAGCAGCGGCGGGTGGAGTTGGGTGATGGGGTTCGGCTGGAGCTCAATACGCAGACGCGGATCAGCCGGCGTGAGGGTGGGATTGAGTTGTTGGAGGGGGAGGTCGAGGTGCTGGCCGATGGTGCGATGCCGCTTCAGGTTCAGGCGGGTGGAGGGTGGTTGAGTGCGGCTCGGGCGCGGTTCAATGTGCGCAATACGGATCATAGTGTGTGTGTGACGTGTATTGATGGGGCGTTGTTGGTGGGTGTTGGGGGGCGTACGGTTCGGCTTGAGGGTGGGCGGCAGCTGACGTATGACGCCAGCGGTGTGGGTGAGCCGGTGGCGGTGGACGTGCAGGCTGTGGTGGCTTGGCGGGAGCAGGTGCTGGTGTTTGACAATGCGACGCTGGCGACGGTGGTGGATGAGATCAATCGCTATCGGCCGGGGATGTTGCTGCTGATGAATGCGCAGTTGGGCAAGCGGCGGGTGCAGGCGCGGTTTAGTCTGTATCAGTTGGCGGGGGTGGCGCTTTTGATTCGCGATGCGTATGGGGCCAAGTGTACGGAGTTGCCTGGCGGTGTTGTTTTGTTGAGTTAGATCGGTGTGCATATCCGTTAGTTAGGTAACGGCTGCTTCAAAATCAAAAGCACAGCGGCCTCTCGGCCGGCTTGAGTGTTAAAAGCAAAGGCAAAGACCAGAGCGAAAACA
>NZ_JACAPT010000048.1:28864-36677 GCF_013385565.1 Pseudomonas sp. E6002
TTTTGCTCTTCAACACTCAAGCCTAGGCGAGGAGCCGAGTGGTGGGGCAGGAGCGTTTTGCTTACTTTTGACTGGGCCGGCATTCCGGCTTTTCGAAAGTGAGCGGAACCCATATCAGCCATAACAAAAATAACGGATATGTACACCACCCCAAAAAGCCCTACCGCAAGGGTCCCAAAACCTGCCGATACCGCTCCACCCCCTGGCCCGTCTCCCGCACCAGAACCACCTCGATCCCCAGCGGTTCCTCCTGCCGATTCCCACTCAACTGCCGCCACCCCTTGTCCCAAACCCGCACCTGCAAATCCCTGACCTGCCCAAGCACCACCACCGCATCCCTGGGCGCCGGCAGCGGATACCGATCCCGCGCCGGTGCAGCTGCCCGGTACAGCGTGTCGCCCTTGAGCCACCACCGCACCCGCTGCAACCCATCCCCAGGAACCGGCGCACTCCGGATCACCTCCAGCCGAAACCCCTTGCTGTCCGAACTCCTCACCGACACCGCCGCCAACCCGCCAGGCTTTGGCGCGTCTTCGCCAATCGGCGGCCCCAACTCAACCCCCGCGCGCAAGCTCACATCCAGCTGCATCTGGTTCAGCGCCCGCAACAACACCTCAGTCTGCTCACTGCTGGCCTGCAAATGCTGATCAGCCCGGGTCACGCTGTCCAACCCGCGCCAGGCAATCACACTGACCACCGCCATCAACATGATCGCCACCATCACCTCGATCAGCGTAAAACCCTTCTGGTCACTCATGACTCACCACCCGCAACAACCCCGCCGCATCCCGTTGCAGGCTCAGGCTGTATTGCCCATCCGACAGCACCACCCGCACCGGCGGGTTCACCCATTCAGCATCCAGCACCAATGTTTTCCCAGGCTCGATGCGCACCTGCATCGGCGCACTGTCCCAGGCCCGCGGACGCAGTTGCTGATCGCCGCTGAAGTTCTCCACTCCCAGCCCATCATCCGTCACGCGGCTGAAGCGAAATCCCTTGGCATCGGCTTTCCAGGTAATCGTCCGGCCATCGGCACGCGCCTCGGCCTGGGCCACCTGCAGCAATTGGCTCAAGCGTTCCGCGTCCTTGCGCAGCAGGTGCAGCGGATCAGGCTTGATGCTCAGGCTGATGGCCGCACTGGCGATGCCGATGATCACCAGCACCACCATCAACTCGATCAACGTGAAGCCCTGCTGTTTCATTTTTTGCTCCCTGATCAACCGCTGAAATAAAAAGGTGTGAATTGCCCTGTAGCCTGAGGCGACGGACAAACAGGAGGTCCCGCCCATGGCATTCATCCATCGTTTTTCACCCGCCCATGGCGTCCAGGCCGTGGCGTTGCTGGCGGCGCTGGCAGGGGTTGCGACCTGGACGCCGCTGTTGCTCACGTCGGCCGAGTCCCACACCCCGCAGGCCGCGCCCCAGGCGTTGGCGGCTCGCAGTGACAACCCCGCCGTGCAATGGTTTTCCAATACCCCGGCGGTGATGCAGATCAAGGTCTCCGGGGTGCTTGCCGGGGCGCGTGGGGCGGTGGCGATCCTCAGTCTCAACGACGGCCCGCCCCGCAGCTTTTTGTTGGGTGAACGCCTGAGCCCCGGCGTACGGCTGACGGCCATTGAAGGCGATAGCGTGGAGATCGAGCGCGGCGCGGAAAAAATCCGCGTGCCCCTCGACAAGTTGCCCGACGGGCCGACGTTGCCAAGCCTCATTCGGCAGTAATCGGGCGCTTCACCGGCGGGCGCCCCAGCAGTGTCTCCAGGCGTGCCAGGGGGGGCGCTTCCCGGGTGGCGTCCAGCACCTGCACGCTGACCTGGAACAGGCGCCCATCCGGCCCGTTGCTGATGGTCTGTTCGCAACGCAGTTTCAGCCGGCCCTGGTCGCAGTCGAACGTCTTGCGCCCGGTGCTCACCCGACCTTCCAGGCGCAGTTCCGCCATCCGGCCCTGGGCTGCCAGCAGCGCCATCGACTTGTCCCGCAGCAGGCCGTTGCTGGTGGTCATCAGCCCGGCCACGCGTACCGCCGCCGCCATGGCCACGGCGATGATCGCCAGTGCCACCAACACTTCAATCAGGGTGAAACCTTGCTCGTTGCGGGGCCCGCCCATGGCGTACTCAAAACCGGGAAACAGGCCCGCAGACTAGCCCCGGGAGTTGACCGATTGGCGACCAAAGCTCCCGAGGATTTTCAACATGACTGACATGTGTTCTTGCAACACTGCGCCACGAAATGCACTCAAGCCAAGGAATGTCGACATGGATATCGCACACTTCACGTCAGCGCGCAGGCAGCGCGGTTTCACCCTGATCGAGATCATGGTGGTCGTGGTGATCCTGGGGATTCTGGCGGCGCTGGTGGTGCCCAAGGTGCTCGACCGCCCCGACCAGGCGCGGGCCACAGCGGCCCGGCAGGACATTGGCGGACTGATGCAGGCCCTGAAACTCTACCGCCTCGACCACGGCTCGTACCCGAGCATGAACCAGGGCTTGAAGGTGCTGGTGGAACGCCCGGCCGATGCGAAAAACAGCAACTGGCGCGCCTACCTCGAACGCTTGCCCAACGACCCGTGGGGCAACCCGTATCACTACCTCAACCCTGGGGCCAACGGCGAAGTGGATGTGTTCTCCCTCGGCGCCGACGGGAAACCTGATGGTGACGGCGTGAATGCCGATATCGGCTCCTGGCAGCTGTAAGGCCGGCGATGAACAGCCATTCGCCTACAGCGGCGAAGCAGCGCGGCATGGCGATTATCAGCGCCTTGCTGATCGCCGCCGTGGTCGCGGTGCTTGCCGGCGCCATGCTCACCCGGCAAACCGTGTTCACCCGCAGCCTGGAAGCTGAACAACTGCGTATCCAGGGCCAATGGTTGTTGAATGGCGGCCTGGAAACCAGTCGCCAACTCCTGTGGGATGCGCGCCGTCAGGATGTATTGACCCGGCTCGATCAACCGTGGGCACGGCCCCTCGGCGGTGCTTTCGAGGGGCGGATTGAGGATGAGCAGGGCAAGTTCAACCTGCGCAATCTGGTGACCCAACAACACCCGGACGCCGGGCAATTGCAGAGCTTCGAACGCCTGTGCCAGTTGATCGGCATCGAGCCGGCCGTGAGTCGCCGCATCAGCCGGCGAGTGATCGACTCATACGACCAGCGCGAGCTCGGCGCCTCGCTTACCGGCGGTTTCAACAGCAGCCGGGATACCTCGCCCGGTGCCGCCGCGCCATTGATCCCGGCCAAGTACCCGATGTTGCGCAGCCTCACCGACCTCAGCGGTATCGAAGGCCTCGACCCGCGCCAACTGCGGCGCATGGCGAGCTATGTCAGCGTGCTGCCCGGCAATACCTGGGTCAACGGCAATACCGCCAGCGCCGAGGTACTCAGCAGCGTGGTGCCGGGGCTCAGCCTGTCCCAGGCCCAGGCACTGGTGGCCGAGCGCGACGGCGGGCGCTGGTTTGTCAATCGCGGGGATTTCGTCAACCGGTTGCGCATGCCACAAGTCGCGGTGGACACGGTGCAGGTGGGGATCACCAGCGAGTGGTTTCGCGTGTACGGCCAGGCGCGCCGCGAGCAGCGTCGGGTCACGCTGGAGGCGTTGCTGTATCGCCCAGAAGATCGTCAGCCCCAGGTGATCTGGTCGCGGGTGGGCGTATGAAGCGTTTGCGCATCGGCTTGCCGCCGCTGGATGAACTCACCACCGAGAGCCAGGTGCAGTTCGCCTGGCTGGACCGCGCCGGGCAGGTCAGCCAGCAGGGCGAGGGCCGCCTGGCGCAATGGGCGAATACCCAGGCGGAGTGTTTTCTGCATCCACGGGACAGCTTGCTGACCAGCCTGGAGCTGCCGCAATTGCCCTCCGCCAAGGTCGACGATGCAGTGACCTGTGCGGCCCAGGCACTGATCCTCGGCCCGCTGGAATTGATGCATGTGGCCCACGGTCCACGGGACAGCAGCGGCCTGGTGCAGGTCGGCTGGTTGCCCAAAAGCAGCCTTGAGCACCTGGGCCGGATAACGACCCAGCTGAAAATCAAAGTGCGTGGCCTGTACCCGGCGCCCTACGCGTTGCCGGTCAGCGGGCCAGCGAGCGCGGCCTTCTGCGACGGGCATTTGCTACTGCGCCATAGCCTGCAGCAGGGCGCGGTACATCCTCTGGGGCAGCAGGCGCTGGATGATCTGCTCGCCACCGGTGTCGATGTGCTCCATGTGGCCGACGATGCCCGTTGGAGCGGTACCGCGCCGGGCTGGGGTTTGCACGGTCGGCTCCAGCAGGCGGCAACCGGTGGCTGGGGCAGGGCGGCGGCCTGCACGGCGCTGGCGGTCGCCATCTGGGCCCTGGGCCTGAACCTCTACGCCGCCCGCCAGGTCGACGAAGGCCAACGCCTCAAGGCGCAGATGAGCCAGCAAGTACGCCAGGCCTTCCCCGAACTGCCGGTGATTCTCAACCCGCTGCAACAAGCCCGTCAGCAACTGGCCGCACGCCAGAGCGGCGCGGCGGCCGAACCAGGGCAGCGCTTTACCGGCTTGCTGGCGCTGGCGGGCAGCAGCCTGCCGTCCATGGCGGGCAGCGTCGAGAGCTTGAGCTACGAGCAAGGCCGCCTGCAGCTGAGTCTGCTGCCGGACGCCCGGACCCCGGCGCTGGCCGCTGACGCGCAGGCGCTGCTGGCCCAGGCCGGGTTCAGCGCCAGTCGCGACGACCAGGGCTGGACAGTCGGCCCGCTCACCGAGCGCGTTGAAGCCGATGCAGACGATGAGGCCGAAGATGAATAAGCGTTGGCAGCTTCTGCGCAACCAGGCCCAGGTGTTCTGGAACGGCCTGGCCATGCGTGAAAAACGTCTGTTGGTGGGTGCCGGCCTGGTGCTGGCGGGCCTGCTGACCTGGTTGCTGTTGATCCAGCCACCGCTGAAGAAAATCGACTACTGGCAAGCCGAAACCCCGAAACTGCGCAGCCAGGCCGAGGCCTTGCAGGTGCTGCTGCAAGGCGTCGCCCCAGCCCCGCGCAGCAGTGACCTGGAAACCGCCTTGCACCAGTCCCTCGACAACGCCGGGCTGCAGGGCCGCTATCAATTGCAGCCGCAGGACACCGGCAGCTGGCGCCTGACCTTCGACGACGCCCCGGCGGACGCGGTGATCGACTGGCTGCTGGCCAACCCCCGGCCGTTCTCCCTGGAAGTCTCTGCGGCCCGCCTGCAACGCGCAGGCGAGGCCACCCCTTCAAACTCGGCCGGCACCTTGTCCGGGACCGTTCGCATGGATCAGGCGCCTGGCGCTAAGGAAGCTTCATGAAGTGGTCATTGCCCAACGCTGCGCCTTATCGCAAGGTCGCCCCTTTGCTCTTGTTGGCGCTGGGAGCGTGCAGCAACCCCCAATCCTCCGCGCCGTTGCTGGTGGACAGCGAGCTTGGCCAACCCCTGGCCGACACCCGGCGCAGCGGCGACACACCACTGGACCGCCAGCGCGAAACCGTGCCGCCACCCCGGGTGCAACACCCGGTGACCAACAGCGCCCGCAGCCATGGCGCCGCACCGGCCAGGGCGCGCAACCCGCTGGGTGATCAACCGGTACAACTGAACTTCGTCGACGCCGATATCCAGGCGGTGGTGCGCGCCTTGTCTCGCGCCACCGGCCAGCAATTCCTGGTGGACCCGCGTGTCAAAGGCAACCTCACGTTGGTCAGCGAAGGCCAGGTACCGGCGCACCAGGCCTACGACATGCTGCTGGCGGCGCTGCGTATGCAGGGCTTCAGCGTGGTCGACGTAGGCGGTGTGGCCCAGGTGGTGCCGGAGGCGGACGCCAAGCTGCTGGGCGGGCCGATCTACAGCGGCGCCAACCCGGGCGTGCAGGGCATGCAGACCCGCACCTTCCGCCTGCAATACGAAAACGCGGTGAACCTGATCCCGGTGCTGCGCCCGATCGTGTCGCCGAACAACCCGATCAACGCCTACCCCGGCAACAACAGCATCGTGATCACCGACTACGCGGAAAACCTGGCGCGGGTGGCACAGATCATCGACGGTATCGACACACCGAGCGCCATCGACACCGACGTGGTGAAGGTGCAGAACGGCATCGCCGTGGACATCGCCGCCATGGTCTCGGAGCTCCTCGAAACCCAGGGCGCCGACCAGACCCAGAAGATCAACGTGATCGGCGACCCGCGCTCCAACTCCATCATCATCCGCGCCGGCAGCCCGGAGCGCACGGAACTGGCGCGCAACCTGATCTACAAGCTCGACAACGCCCAGAGCAACCCGAGCAATATGCACGTGGTGTACCTGCGCAACGCCCAGGCCGGCAAGTTGGCGCAGTCGCTGCGGGGCTTGCTGACCGGCGAGAGCGACTCCGGTACCAGTGATAATGCCCGTGGCAAGTTGAGCAGCATGGGCGGCAACACCCAGGGTGGCCAGGGCAGTACCCAGAACAGCAGCGGCACTCCCACCGGCAGCGGCACTGTCCAGCCCAGTGGTTACGGGCAGGACACCAGCAGCACCGGAGCCTCTTCCCCTACCGACCAGAACACCGCGTTCAGCGCCGGTGGCGTGACGATCCAGGCGGACGCCACCACCAACACCTTGCTGATCTCGGCGCCGGACCCGCTGTATCGCAACCTGCGGGAGGTGATCGACATGCTTGACCAGCGTCGCGCCCAGGTGGTGATCGAGAGTTTGATCGTCGAAGTGGGCGAGGACGATGCCAGCGAGTTCGGGGTGCAGTGGCAGGCGGGCAACCTGGGCGGGAAGGGGGGCTTTGGCGGGGTGAACCTGGGGGGCAGCGGCTTGAATGGAACCCCCACCAGCAAGACCAGCATTGATGTGTTGCCCAAGGGTTTGAACATCGGGCTGGTGAATGGCTCGGTGGACATTCCGGGGATTGGCAAGGTGCTGGACCTCAAGGTGTTGGCCCGGGCATTGAAGAGCAAGGGCGGGACCAATGTGTTGTCGACGCCGAACCTGCTGACCCTGGATAACGAGGCGGCGAGTATTTTTGTGGGGCAGACGATTCCTTTCGTCACGGGCAGTTATGTGACCGGTGGCGGCGGGACCAGCAATAACCCGTTCCAGACGGTACAGCGGGAGGAGGTGGGGCTGAAGCTGAACGTGCGGCCGCAGATTTCCGAGGGGGGGACGGTGAAGCTGGATATTTATCAGGAGGTCAGCAGCGTCGACACGCGGGCTTCGGTGGATGCCGGGACGGTGACGAACAAGCGGGCGATTGATACGAGTATTTTGCTGGATGACGGGCAGATCATGGTACTTGGCGGGCTGTTGCAGGATGGGTATAGCCAGAGCAATGACGCGGTGCCCTGGTTGTCGGATATTCCGGGGTTGGGGGCGTTGTTCAGGAATGAAAAACGCAGTGTGACGAAGACTAATTTGATGGTGTTTTTGCGGCCTTACATTATTCGTGACGGCGGGGCGGGGCGCAGTATTACGCTGAATCGCTATGAGTTTATGCGCAGGGCCCAGGGTGGGTTGCAGCCGGAGCATAGCTGGGCGATGCCGGATGTGCAGGCGCCGCAGTTGCCTTCGGTGGATAAGGCGATTCCCGGGGGGCAGGGGGTTAGGGCGGTGATTCGGGCGGTGCCGCGGTGATTTGGGTTTTGGATGGGGGGCATATCCGTTGCTGCGGTAACGGCCACCTATGGTTCCGCTCTTACAGCGGGTCACTTTTGGCAAACGCCCCAAAAGTAACCAAAAGGTCTTTGCCCCACCACTCGGTGCCTCGCTTAGGCTCGGCATGCCCGCACTCCGGCCCGGTTCCGCGGGCCGCCGCGACGGGCCATCCATGGCCCGGCGCGGCTAAATCGGCATCCTTGCCGATTTACCC
>NZ_JACAPT010000049.1:0-17154 GCF_013385565.1 Pseudomonas sp. E6002
TGGTTACTTTGCCGCTTTTGCAAAGTGACTCGCTGTAAGAGCGAAACCATAAGCCGCCGTTACCCAAATAACGGATATGTACCCAGCCAGATCAAACCGACAAATACCGACTGATAGTCGCCTCATCCACCCGATCCCGAGTTTCCTCAATCACAAACCTCCCCTTCTCAATCACCAAAAACCGATCAGCAATTTCCAAAGTAAACGACAACACCTGCTCAGAAACAACAATCGTCAAATCCCGCAAATTGCGAATCTCCTTAAGCGTACGAGCAATGTCCTTGATGATCGAAGGCTGAATCCCCTCAGTCGGCTCATCGAGCAACAACACCTTGGGATTCGTCGCCAACGCCCGGGCAATCGCCAACTGCTGTTGCTGCCCCCCAGACAAATTCCCACCCTTGCGCGAACGCATGTCATACAGCACCGGAAACAGCGCATACAAATCCTCAGGCACCCTGCCCCGGGCCGCCGCCGGCAACCCAGTCTGAATATTCTCCAACACACTCATGCTGGGAAAAATCATCCGCCCCTGCGGCACATAGGCAATCCCCCGCTCCACCCGCTCATGGGTTTCAAGCGCAGACACATCATGCCCATCCACACTGACCTGCCCCTGCCACTGCGGCAAAATACCCATCAGGCTCTTGAACAACGTGGTCTTGCCCATCCCGTTGCGCCCCATCACCGCGACGATCTCACGCTTCGCCACATCCAGCTCCAGGTCGTGAAGAATCTGGCTCTGCCCGTACCCACACGACAGTTTGTCGATCTTGAACATGCCCGACTCCTCAGTGGCCCAAATACACTTCAATGACTTTCGGATTGCTCTGCACCGACTCCATGCTGCCCTCGGCCAGCACCTTGCCCTGATGCAAAACCGTGACCTTGTGGGCAATGCTCTTGACGAACTCCATGTCATGCTCGATCACCAACACCGAGCGCCCCTGGCTGATGCGCTTGAGCAACTCGGCCGTTTGCGCCCGCTCGTTGACGCTCATCCCGGCCACCGGCTCGTCGAGCATCAGCAATTCAGGGTCTTGCATCAGCAGCATGCCAATCTCCAGCCACTGCTTTTGCCCGTGAGACAGCAGGTCCGCCTGCTGCTGCAACAAGTCGCCGAGGAAGATTTCCCGCGCCACCTCCTCGACCCGCGCAATCACCTGGGCATTACGCTTGAAAAACAGCGCGCCCCACACCTTGCGCCCGGCCGGATACGACATCTCGAGGTTTTCAAACACCGTGAGGTTTTCGTAGATCGATGGGTTCTGGAACTTGCGCCCTACCCCGGCGCGCACGATGTTGTATTCGCGCATTTTGGTCAGTTCCTGGCCGTCGAACTGGATGCTGCCACTGGTGGCGCGGGTCTTGCCGCAGATCAAATCCAGCACCGTGGTTTTGCCGGCGCCGTTGGGCCCGATCACTACCCGCACTTCATTGCGGTCGATATACAGGTTAAGGTTGTCGACAGCCTTGAAGCCATCGAATGACACGGTGAGGCCTTCGATAGCCAACACCGGTTTCTTCATTTCAAAACCAACGGCGGTCATGGCTGTGTCTCCAGGATCTTGGCTTCAGCCTTGGGCTTGATCTTCGCGGGCTCGCCCTTGACCACCGGCTTGCGCCGCAACACCCGGGCCAGGGCCTGGCGACCATGGCTGTCCCACAACCCCGCCAGGCCGTTGGGGAAGTACATGACCACGGCGATAAACAACCCGCCCATCAGGTACAGCCACAGCTCGGGGAAGGATTCGGAAAAGTAGGTCTTGCCATAGTTCACCAGCAACGCGCCATACACCGCGCCCAGCAGTGACATGCGCCCGCCCACCGCGGCAAAGATCACCATCTCGATGGACGGCACGATGCCCACGAACGACGGCGACATAAAGCCCACCTGCAAGGCAAACATCGCCCCGCCAATCGCCGAGAACGCCGCCGCCACGCAGAACACGAAAATCTTGAAGCTGGCCACGTCATACCCGGAAAACCGTACCCGCTCTTCCTTGTCGCGCATGGCCATCAACAGCCGGCCCAGCTTCGAGGCGAGGATAAAACGGCCAATGAAGATGCAGCCGAACAACAGCCCGGCGTTGATGAAATACAGGATCATCTTCGCGCCGTCACCGCGCAGGTCCCAGCCCAGCAGGGTCTTGAGGTCAGTAATGCCATTGACACCACCGGTAAGGCCTTGCTGGCCGACGATCAGCACCGTGAGGATCAGCGCAATCGCCTGGGTGACGATGGAGAAATACACATCGCCCACCCGCCGCTTGAACAGCGCCATGCCAATGATGAACGCCAGCAGCACCGGCACCGCAATCACCGCGAACAGGGTGAAGGTGAAGCTGTGGAACGGCTGCCAGAGCCACGGCAATTCGGTGATCTGGTTCCAGTCCATGAAGTCCGGGATGCCCGGGGTGGACTGGATCTTGGTGCTGATCGGGTCCGAGGCCTCAAGCTTCAGGAACATCGCCATGCAGTAGCCGCCGACGCCGAAAAACACCCCCTGCCCGAGGCTGAGAATCCCGCCATAGCCCCAGCACAGCACCAGGCCCACCGCGACGAACGCGTAGGTCAGGTACTTGCCGACCATGTTCAGCCGGAAGGCGTCCAGGGTCAGCGGGAACACCACGAGGATCAACAGCGCCAACAGCACGATGCCGATCAGGTTTTGCTGGCCGCCCAGCAGTTTGTCTAGAGCCTTCATCGGTTCGCCTCTACTTGCGCACTTTGATGGAGAACAACCCTTGCGGGCGCAGCATCAGGATCAGGATCACCGACGACAGCGTCAGCACCTTGGCCATCGAGCCACTGAGGAAAAACTCCGACAGCGATTGGGTCTGGGCAATCACGAACGCCGAGGCAATGGTGCCAAACAGGCTTTGCGCGCCGCCGAATACCACCACCAGGAAGGTGTCGACGATGTACTGCGAACCGGCAGTCGGCCCGGTGGAGCCGATGGTGGTGAACGCCGCACCGGCCACGCCCGCCACGCCGCAGCCGAGGGCGAAGGTCATGCGGTCGACCTTGCGCGTGTTGATGCCCACCGCCCGGCTCATCAAGCGGTTCTGCACGGTGGCGCGCACCTGCAAGCCCCAGCGCGAACGGTAGAGCATGACGAAGATCGCCCCGGTCAGCAGCACGGTCAGGCCCATCATGAACAGGCCGTTGCGCGGGATCTCGATGGCGTCGCTGAGGTTCACCGAGCCCATCAGCCAGGCCGGCGGTTCGGCGCTCACTTCACGGGCGCCGAACACCGAGCGGAAGGTTTGCTGCATCACCAGGGACAAACCCCAGGTGGCGAGCAAAGTGTCCAGGGGCCGCTTGTACAAGCGGCTGATCATCGCCCATTCCACCAGCCAGCCCACGGCGCCGGCGACGAGGAATGACAGGGCAATGGCAACGAAAAAGTAGTACGGCTGAAAGCTTGGCGCGAAATGCGCGGTAAGGCTGGAACAGACGTAGGTGGTGTAGGCGCCAATGGTCAGGAACTCACCGTGGGCCATGTTGATCACGCCCATCTGGCCGAAGATGATTGCCAGTCCCAATGCCATCAGCAACAGCACGCAGAACACGGACAAGCCGTTGAACCCCTGCATCGCCGCGATGGCTCCAAATTCCGATAGCCATTCCATGATGATGGTCTCCTGAGCGGGAGGTTGAAATGCAATCTGCTTCTGCTTTATGTGGGAGCTGGCTTGTGTGGGAGCGGGCTTGCTCGCGAATACGGTGTGTCAGTACCGGATGCACTCACTGATTCACCGCTTTCGCGAGCAAGCCCGCTCCCACACAAAACCAGTTCCCACATTCAGATCAGCGCCAGACCCGAGGTTATTGATAGCCTTTCGGAAACGGATTCGGCTCGATCAGATCCGACTCGTAGATCACCTTGAACTGCCCGTTTGGCTGCACTTCACCAATGCGCGACTTGCTCCACAGGTGATGGTTTTCGTGGATCTTCACATAGCCTTCCGGCGCGTTTTTCAGCTCGATGCCAGGCGATGCGGCGACGACTTTATCCACGTCGAAACTGCCGGCCTTCTCCACCGCCGCTTTCCACAACCATGGGCCGAGGTAGGCCGCCTGGGTCACATCACCGATCACTGCATCCTTGCCGTACTTGGCCTTGAACGCTTCCACGAAGGCTTTGTTGTTCGGGTTGTCGAGGCTCTGGAAGTACTTCATCGAGGCATAGAAGCCAGCCATGTTTTCGCCGCCGATGCCCAGCAGTTCGTCTTCGGTCACCGACAGGGTCAACAGGGTTTGCTTGGACGCGTTCACGCCCGCTGCGTTGAGCTGTTTGTAGAAGGCCACGTTGGAGCCGCCCACCACGGCCGCAAACACCACGTCAGGCTTTTTCAGCTTGACCTTGTTGATCAGCGAACCGAACTGGGTGTTGCCCAGCGGGTAGTAGTCTTCGCCGACCACGGTGCCGTGCAGCACGTTTTCAATGTGCTTGCGCGCGATCTTCATCGAGGTGCGCGGCCAGATGTAGTCCGAGCCCACCAGATAGAAGGTTTTGGCGCCCTTGGTCTTGGCGATCCAGTCGAGGCTGGCAAGGATTTGCTGGGTCGCTTCCTGGCCGGTGTAGATCACGTTTTTCGACTGTTCCAGGCCTTCATAGAAGGTCGGGTAGTAGAGCAGGCCGTTTTCTTTCTCGAAGATCGGCAATACGGCTTTACGTGAAGCGGAGGTCCAGCAGCCGAACACTGCAGCCACCTTGTCGTTCACCAGCAGTTTCTTGGCCTTTTCGGCGAAGGTCGGCCAGTCGGACGCGCCGTCTTCCTGGATCACCTTGATCTGCCGCCCGAGGATCCCGCCCGAGGCGTTGATCTGCTCGATGGCCAGGCGTTCGGCCTGGATCGAACCGGTTTCGGAAATCGCCATGGTGCCGGTGGCCGAGTGCAACTGGCCGACGGTGACTTCGGTCGGCGTCACCGCCAGGCCTTCGTTGTCGGCCATGACGCCATGGCTGAACAGACTCGCCGCCAGCAGTGATAAAGCCAACAACGGTTTGGAGCGGATCAATCGTGATTCCATGGGGCGACTCCTCTGCAATGAGGGGTTCAGCATGGCGGCAGGTGGCCACGGCGGGTATACGCAGCCTGACGTAACGGGATACGTCATTTGACGTATGCCGTTGCGCACCATTTTCGAGCAGGATCCCGCCCGCCTTGGGAAAGGAACCCCCTGTGGCGAGGTAGCTTGCTCCCGTTGGGCTGCGCAGCGGCCCCAAAACCGGCGACCCGGTTCTGCCTGGAAAAATGAAGTGGTCTTGCTGGGCCTGCTTCGCAGTCCAACGGGAGCAAGCTCCCTCGCCACGAAGAGCGCACCCCGCAGGACTGGGGCACGAATATTGCTGCCATCTCCCCATCCTTGCAGGAGTTCCCCACCGTGCACCCCCTCCCCGGCACCCAGCGCATCGTCAAGATCCGCCGCGACTACAACTCCTGGGTCGCCGACGAGACCATGGAAGACTACGCCCTGCGCTACACCCCGAAGTCCTTCCGCAAATGGTCGGAACTGCGCATCGCCAACACCGCCTTGGGCGCGGTGTCGTTCCTGGCGCTGGAGGCCATCGGCGGCGTATTGGCCTTGAGCTACGGCTTTACCAACACCTTCTGGGCGATCCTCGCCATCAGCCTGGTGATCTTTCTCTCCGGCCTGCCCATCAGCTACTACGCCGCCCGCTATGGCGTAGACATGGACCTGCTGACCCGCGGCGCGGGCTTCGGTTACATCGGCTCCACCATCACCTCGCTGATCTACGCCAGTTTCACCTTCCTGTTCTTCGCCCTGGAAGCGGCGATCATGGCCCTGGCCCTGGAGTTGTATTTCCATATCCCGCTGGCCATCGCCTATGTCATCTGTTCACTGCTGGTGATCCCGCTGGTGGCCTACGGCGTAACGCTGATCAGCCGCCTGCAATTGTGGACGCAACCGCTGTGGCTGGTGCTGTTGGTGCTTCCCTATGGCTTCGTGTTGTGGAAAAACCCCGAGGCCTTCAGCGACTGGACCAGCTTTGTCGGCCGCAGCAGCGACGGTGGCGACTTCAATCTGCTGTCGTTCTGCGCCGCCTGCACCGTGGCGCTGTCGCTGGTCACGCAGATCGGCGAACAGGTGGACTACCTGCGCTTCCTTCCGGAAAAAACCAGCGCCAACCGCAAGCGCTGGTGGGCCGCGCTTTTATGCGCCGGGCCCGGCTGGATCGTGCCGGGGGCGTTGAAAATGTTCGCCGGGGCGTTCCTGGCGTTCCTCGCCCTGCAACATGAAATCCCCATGGAGCGCGCCGCCGAGCCAACCCAGATGTACCTCGTCGCGTTCGGCTATGTGTTCTCCTCTCCCGAATGGGCGCTGGGGGCGATGGTGCTGTTCGTGTTCATCTCGCAGATGAAGATCAACCTGACCAACGCCTACGCCGGCTCCCTGGCCTGGTCGAACTTCTTTGCCCGCGTGACCCACAGCCACCCCGGCCGCGTGGTGTGGCTGGTGTTCAACGTCGCCATTGCGCTGATGCTGATGGAGCTCGGCGTGTTCGATGTGATCGAGCAGGTGCTGGGGCTCTACGCGAATATCGCGATTGCCTGGATCGGCACGCTGGTAGCGGACCTGGTAATCAACAAGCCCCTGGGCCTGTCGCGCAAACACATCGAATTCAAGCGTGCGCACCTCTACGACATCAACCCGGTGGGCGTCGGCTCGATGCTGATTGCCTCGCTGCTGTCGATCCTCGCCCACTTCGGCCTGTTCGGCGCCCTGGCCCAGGCCGCGCCACCGTTTGTCGCGCTGGGCACCGCGTTAATCATGGCGCCGCTATTGGCGTGGCTGACCAAGGGCCGCTACTACATTGCGCGCAGCAGCGAGGCGCAATTGATTCACCCGCAACCCGGCACCGGCCTGGTGATCTGCGGGCTGTGCAGCAACCCGTTCGAGACCGCCGACATGGCGTTCTGCCCGGCCTACAGCACGCCGATCTGCTCGCTCTGTTGCTCACTGGATGCGCGTTGCGGCGACCGTTGCAAACCCCACGCGCGCCTGGCCAGCCAGTTCGAAGGGGTGTTGCGCTGGTTGTTGCCGACCACGCTGGTACCGCGCCTGCATACCCGGCTGGCGCATTACCTCGGATTGTTGATGGCGCTGGTGCTGATGCTCGCCGGGGCCCTGGCGCTGATCTACATGCAGGCGGCGCAGGGTTTGCCCCATTCGCAAACCTTGTACCAGGCGTTTTTCAAGGCGTTCCTCACGCTCTCGGTGCTGGCCGCCGTACTCGCCTGGTGGGTAGTACTCACCCGCGAAAGCCGGCGGGTGGCCCAGGAAGAATCCGACCGGCAAACCTCGCTGCTGATGCAGGAGATCGCCGCCCACAGCCTCACCGACCAGGCCCTGCAACAGGCCAAGGAAGCCTCGGAAGCAGCGAACGCGGCCAAGAGTCGCTACGTCACCGGGCTGTCCCACGAGCTGCGCACGCCGCTCAATAGCATCCTCGGCTTCACCCAGATTCTGCAGCGTGACAGCGCAATGCCCGAGCAGCATCAGGATGCCCTGGCGACCATCCTGCGCAGCGGCTCGCACCTGCTGTCGCTGATCGACGGCCTGCTGGACGTGGCGAAGATCGAGGCCGGCAAGCTGCGCCTGGAGCTCACCGAAATCCCCTTCCCGGAACTGATCCACGACCTGGAGCAGATGTTCACCCCCCAGGCCGAAGACAAGGGCCTGCGCTTTCGCCTGGACTGCGTGGGCAAGATCCCCGCCGTAGTGCGCGGCGATGAAAAACGCGTGCGGCAGATCCTGATCAACCTGCTGGGCAACGCGATCAACTTTACCGACAGCGGCGAGGTGCGCCTGCGGGTCAGCTACATGCGCGAGACCGCCAACTTCGAAATCATCGACACCGGCATCGGGATTGACCCGGAACAGATCGAGCGGATTTTCCAGCCGTTCGAACGCGGCGACCTGATGCGCCAGGACAAGGGCGTGGGTCTGGGCCTGACCATCACACGCATGCTGACCTCGCTGATGGGCGGCGAATTGCGGGTGGTCAGCGAGCTGGACAAGGGCACCTGCTTCCAGGTACGGCTGTTCCTGTCCCAGGTCCGCGTGCCGCAAGCGGTGGTGCATGTGGAGCACGACTTCATCGGCTACCACGGCGAACGACGGCGCATCCTGGTGGTGGATGACCACGTGGACCATCGCAAGGTGCTCAGCGGCATGCTCACGCCCCTGGGCTTCGAGGTGTCCCAGGCCAGCAACGGCCAGGAGGCGATCCGCCAGGTGGCGCTGCTGTCGCCGGACCTGATCCTGATGGACCTGTCGATGCCGACCATGGACGGCTGGGCCACCAGCCGGATGATCCGGCGTAATGCGCTGTCTGCCGCGCCGATTATCATCATCTCCGCCAACGCCTTCACTGACGACCGCGAACGCAGCATCGCCGGCGCCTGCAACGACTACCTGGCCAAGCCGGTGCGTACCCCTGAACTGCTCGGACGCCTGCAACTGCACCTGGACTTGCAATGGCTGCGCCGTCGCACACCCCTCGCCGCGCCGGTCGCGACCCAAGGCGCGCTACCCAGCGCAGAAGAACTCGCGGTGCTCGCCGAACTGAGCGCCATTGGCTATGTGCGTGGTTTGCATGAAAAGCTCGACGCCATCGTGCTGGACAGCCCAGGTACCGCACCGTTCATCAACAAGCTCCGGGCCTTGCTGAAAAGCTTTCGCCTGGAAGAACTCAACCGCATCCTGAAGGAGGCCGAAGATGAATGCCTTGACCCACAGCGCTGAGCCCGGCGTGGTGCTGATTGTCGACGACACCCCGGACAACCTGGCCATGCTCTCCGACGCCCTGGACGACGCCGGCTACATGGTGCTGGTGGCGCTGGACGGCCTCAGCGCGCTGAACCGCGTGCAACGCCGGCGCCCGGATTTGATCCTGCTGGACGCGGTGATGCCCGGGCTGGACGGCTTTGAAACCTGCCGCCGGCTCAAGGCACAACCGGCCAGCGCGGACATTCCGGTGGTATTCATGACCGGGCTGACCGACAGCAAGCATGTGGTGCAGGGGTTTGAGGTGGGCGGGAGTGACTACGTGACCAAGCCGATCCAGACGGATGAAGTGCTGGCGCGGGTGGCGGCGCATTTGCGTACGTCGCGGATTTTGCTGTCGGCGCGGGCGGCGACACAGCCGAGCGTGATCACCCTGGAGGATGAGCCGGCGCACAAGCTATTGTCGGCGCGGTTTCAGTTGACGGAGCGGGAAGTGGAAGTGCTGCGTTGGGTGGCGTGTGGCAAGACCAATCGGGATATTGGCGACATTCTTGGGTTGAGTCCGAGGACGGTGAACAAGCATCTGGAGCATGTGTATGTGAAGTTGGGAGTCGAGACGCGCACGGCGGCGACTTCGGTGGCGATGGCGGCGATGAGTCCAACCCGGATCCCACAGATGGCCACGGTCTAAAATGTGGGAGCGGGCTTGCTCGCGAATGCGGTGTGTCAGTCACCAAATTTTTTACTGATACACCGCATTCGCGAGCAAGCCCGCTCCCACATTTGATCTGTGTCGTTACTGGTATTACCTACCCACCGAAGATCTGCGAAGGCCGGCGCAACGTCGGATCAAACGGGTTGATCTTCGGCCCGATCGCCGCCGCCTCGCGCTTCAACAACTCCACCACCGTCGGCAACCGCCCCGGCCCCAGGCGGTCGCTGATGGTCGCCACACTCAACGCCGCCACCGCATGCCCATTGCGATCCAGGATCGGCACCGCCAACCCGGCCATGCCTTCCAGCACCCCGGTGTTTCGCGCCGCATACCCCAACCGCCGCACACTCTCCACCTCCGAACGCAAAAACACCTCGTCGTACAGGTGAAAATCCTTGAGCCGCGGCAAGTTGTAGCGGATCACCGTCTCGCGCTCTTCCTCCGGCAAAAACGCCAAAATCGCCAGGCTACCCTGCCCCACGCCCAGCGCCACGCGGCCGCCGATATCACCGGTAAAGGTACGGATCGGATACGGCCCTTCACTGCGGTCCAGGCAGATCGCATCAAACCCGCTGCGCGCCAGCAGGAACAATGAATCCCCCAACGACGCACTGAGGCGCAACATGCTCGGCCGCACCAGGTCCCGCAGGTTGCCGGTGTTGCCCGCATTCGCCGCCAGTGCGAAGAACTCCAGGCTCAGCCGATAGCGCTTGCTGCGCGCATCCTGCTCCACCATGCCCTCGTCCATCAGGCTGCGCAGCAGTCGGTGGGTGGTGGGTTGCGACAGCCCCACCTGCTGCGCCAGTTGCGTCACCCGTTCACCACCGTCCGGCGCCGCGCCGAGGATGCGCAGTAATGCAAACAACCGGGAGACGCCACCGGCGCCGACTTCCTTGACACTTTCATTCCGATCAGTGGAATCCATAAGCCGATATCTCACACTAAATTCTGGTCAGTGAATGAAACTGAAAAAAGTACTCTATCCAGTGAAATTCTATCTTCCGCCATCCTAGTCTTTCGCCCTAATCTGCGTCCACAGGGGCGAAATGAACAACTAACGGCAGCCGACTCAAGATCGAGCGCCAACGCACCCGCAACACCCTTTTCGCATCTGCCCAAAACAAAAAAGCGCGTTTCGACGCGACTCAAAAAGGTGGAACGCAGACATGGCTTTTCTCCAACTCAACGCCTTGAGCAAACGCTACGGCGCCGTCGACGCGGTGGTCGCCACTGATCTTGCGGTGGAAAAAGGCGAATTCGTGTCCCTGCTCGGCCCCTCGGGCTGCGGCAAGACCACCACCTTGCAAATGATCGCCGGCTTCGTCGACGTCACCGGTGGCCAGATCGTCCTCGACGGTCGCGACATCACCCACGCCAAACCCGCCAGCCGCGGCCTGGGCGTGGTGTTCCAGAGCTACGCGCTGTTCCCCCACATGAGCGTGCGCGACAACGTCGCCTTCGGCCTGAAGATGCGCAAGGTGCCTGCCACTGAGATCGCAAGCAGAGTCAAGACCGTGCTGGAACTGGTGCGCCTGGCACCCCACGCCGAGCGCTACCCGCGGGAACTGTCCGGCGGCCAGCGCCAGCGCGTGGCTCTGGCCCGCGCCCTGGTGATCGAGCCGCCAGTGTTGCTGCTGGACGAGCCCCTCTCCAACCTCGACGCCAACCTGCGCGAAGAGATGCAGTTCGAGATCCGTCGCATCCAGTGTGAAGTCGGGATCACCACCCTGATGGTCACCCACGACCAGGCCGAGGCGCTGTCCATCAGCGACCGGGTAGTAGTGATGCAGGCCGGGCGCGTGACGCAGATCGACGCGCCGTACAAACTCTATGAACACCCGCGCACACGCTTCATCTCGGATTTTGTCGGCAAGGCCAACCTGCTGGCGGGCGACTTCGATCAACTCGGCGCGCCGCAAGTGCGCTTCGAGCCCGGCAACGGCCAACTGACCCTGAGCCTGCGCCCGGAAAAGATCGACCTGGTGGCCGCCGGCAACGGCCGGCTGCAAGGCAGGATCCTCGACAGCTACTTCTTCGGCAGCCAATGGCTGTATCGCATCAAGACCCAGATCGGCGAGCTGACCGTGGTCCGCCGCAATGACGGCAGCGCGCCATTGGCTTGCGGCGCTGCAGTGGGCCTGGACTGGGAGTCGAACCTGTTGCGGGTGCTGGCCGCGGATGAGGTGCGCGCATGAGCCGTGGCTACCTGTTGTCGTTGCCGGCGCTGGTGTTGTTTTTCGGGCTGCTGATCCTGCCCCTGGGCCTGACACTGGTGCTGTCGTTCAACGTGTTCGACTATCAGGTGGGGGTGAAGGCCGATGAGTGGACCTTCGCCCACTACCTGTCGCTGTTCAGCGATTCGTACTTCTACGAAATCTTCTGGCGCACCTTCTGGATCAGTGCCCTGGTGACCTTGCTCTGCGTGGTGATCGGCGTGCCCGAGGCCTACATCCTCAGCCGCATGGGCACGCCATGGCGCTCGATCTTCCTGATCCTGATCCTCACCCCGCTACTGATTTCGGTGGTGGTGCGGGCCTTCGGCTGGAGCCTGCTGCTGGGTGCCGATGGCCTGGTGAACCAGGTGATCCAGGCCCTGGGCGGCAAGCCGGTGAAGCTGCTGTACACCTCGTTCGCCGTGATCATCGCACTGGTGCACGTGATGCTGCCGTTCATGATCATCCCGGTGTGGACCTCCCTGCAGAAGCTCGACCCGTCGGCGGAACAGGCGGCGCTGTCCCTGGGTGCCAGCCAGGCCACGGTGATGCGCAAGATCGTGTTGCCGCAGGTGATGCCCGGCGTGCTGTCCGGCACCCTGATCGTGTTCGGCCTGGCTGCCAGCTCCTTCGCGATCCCCGGCCTGCTGGGCGGACGCCGCCTGAAGATGGTCGCCACGGTGGTCTACGACCAATACCTCTCGGAACTCAACTGGCCCATGGGCGCGACCATCGCGGTGGTGCTGCTGTTGGTCAACTTGCTGATCATGCTGAGCTGGAACCGCATGGTCGAAGGCCGCTACAAAAAGTCCCTGGGAGTATAAGACGATGTCCAGAAACGGTCCTTTGGCCCTGGGCTTTCACGGCCTGGTGGTGCTGTTCATGATGGCGCCGCTGGTGGTGGTGTGCCTCGTCGCCTTCACCCCGGAAAACACCTTGAGCCTGCCCACTTCGGGCTTCTCCCTGCGCTGGTTTCATGCGGTGTTCGAGCGCGCGGACTTTATCCAGGCGTTCTACAACAGCCTGGTCCTGGCGTTCGTTGCCGCCACCCTGGCGACGTTGATCGCGGTACCGGCGGCGCTGGCAATCAGTCGCTACCAGTTCCCCGGCCGTAACTTCTTCAGTGCGCTGTTCCTCTCGCCGATCATCATCCCGCACCTGGTGCTGGGGGTGGCGATGCTGCGGCTGTTCGCAATGATGGGCGTCAACGGCAGCTTCACCTGGTTGATGCTGGCCCACGTGGTGATCATCACGCCTTACGTATTGCGCCTGGTATTGGCGGCCGCCATCGGCATTGACCGCAGCGCCGAGCAGGCTGCCGAATCCCTCGGCGCCAGCCGCTTCACCCTGTTTCGCCAGATCACCTTGCCGATGATTCTGCCCGGCGTGGCCGGCGGCTGGTTGCTGGCGTTCATCAACAGTTTCGATGAAGTGACCCTGTCGATCTTTGTCAGCTCGCCGGCCACCCAGACCTTGCCGGTGCGCATGTACGTGTACGCCACCGAATCCATCGACCCGATGATGGCGGCCGTGTCGGCGCTGGTGATCGGGTTGACGGCGGCGGCAATGATTCTGCTGGACCGGGTCTACGGCCTGGATCGCGTGTTGGTAGGGAAACATTGATGGCACTGTTCAAACGACTGGCGGAAACCGAGCGGCCCAGCCTGGCGTTCACCCTCGATGGGCAGCCTGCCACGGGCCTGCTCGGGGACACCTTGCTGACTGCCGTACTGACCTGCGCCGAGCACCTGCGGGGCAGTGATTTCAGCGCCGAACGCCGCGCCGGTTTCTGCCTGATGGGAGCTTGCCAGGATTGCTGGGTACGGCTGGAGGATGGTCGGCGAGTGCGCGCCTGTTCGACCTTGCTGGAAGACGGCCAGGCGATTCGCCGTGACCCGGGGCGCCAGGCATGAAGAGCGTGGTGATAGTGGGCGCAGGCCCGGCGGGCATTACCGCAGCCCGGACCTTGCTGGACCATGGCGTAACCCCGGTGTTGGTGGACGAGAGCCTGCGCGGTGGCGGCCAGATCTATCGGCGCCAGCCGGCGAACTTCCAGCGCTCGGCCAAGCAGCTGTATGGGTTTGAAGCGGGCAAGGCGACAGCGCTGCATCGCACCATGGATGAGCTGGCCACCCGGATCGACTACCGGCCGGAAACCCTGGTGTGGAATGCGGAAAATGGCCGCCTGGACATGCTCAACAACGGCCACGCCGAAAGCATCGAATACGCGCAGATCATCGTCGCCACGGGCGCCACCGACCGCATCCTGCCCGTGCCGGGCTGGACGCTGCCCGGTGTGTACAGCCTGGGCGCGGCGCAAATCGCGCTGAAGTATCAAGGCTGCGCCATCGGTGAGCGCGTCGCGTTTTGCGGCAGCGGGCCGTTGCTGTACCTGGTGGCGTATCAGTACGCCAAGGCCGGGGCCAAGGTGGTGGCGGTGCTCGACAGCGCGCCGTTCAGCGCCCAATGCCGCGCCTTGCCGGCATTGCTCGGCCAGCCGGCGACCCTGGCCAAGGGTTTGTACTACCGCGCCTGGCTCACGGCCCACGGCATCCAGGTGCACCAGGGGGCAACGTTGTCGCACATCAACGGCGAGCAACGAGTGACGGGCATCCACTGGGATCAGCAGGAAATCGCCTGTGATGCCGTGGCCTTCGCCCATGCCCTGCGCAGCGAGACCCAACTGGCGGATTTACTTGGGTGTGAATTTGCCTGGAATGCATTGAACCGCGCGTGGTTGCCGCAGCGAGATGCGGCCGGGCGAAGCAGTGTCGCGGGGGTGTATCTGGCTGGCGACGGTGCCGGAATCATGGGCGCCGATGCGGCGCAAATGGCCGGCGAGCGAGCGGCATTGGCCTTGCTCGAAGACAGCGGTGTTGCCATCGACCACCGTCGCGGGCCCGTGCTGGAACAACAACTGGCAGGTATCCAGCGCTTTCGCCACGGCCTGGAAACCGCCTTCCCCTTCCCGGAAAACTGGGCCGCTGAAGCTCCGGACGAACTGATCCTGTGCCGCTGTGAAGAAGTCAGCGTCGGCGAAGTACGCGCGGTGGTGGACGAAGGCCACTGGGAAGTGAACCGGGTCAAGGCCCATTGCCGGGTTGGCATGGGCCGCTGCCAGGGCCGGATGTGCGGGCTGGCGGCGGCGGAAATCGTTGCCCAGCGCAGTGGCCGCGAGATTGAAAACGTTGGCCGCCTGCGTGGCCAGGCACCGATCAAACCCTTGCCGTTTGGCGTGGAGGTGCAGCCATGATCGGCAGTGAAGTGATCGTGTTGGGTGGCGGGATTGTCGGGGCCTCGGCGGCTTTGATGCTGGCGCAAAAAGGTCGGCGCGTGGTGCTGCTGGAGCGGGACTTTTGTGGCTCGCACTCCAGCGGAGTGAACTATGGCGGCGTGCGGCGCCAGGGGCGGCCATTGCACCAACTGCCGCTATCGCAACGTGCCCATGAGCTGTGGTCCGACTTGCCGGGGCTGATTGGCATCGACGGCGAATACGTGCGCTCCGGGCATTTGAAACTGGCCCGCAGTCATGACGATCTGGCGGCTCTGCAGGCTTACGCCGACGCTACACGCGGCTTTGGCCTGGGCCTGCAAATGCTTGACCACGCTCAACTGCGCGCCCGGTTCCCGTGGGTGGGTGATGTGGCAGTCGGCGCGTCGTTATGCCCCGAAGACGGCCACGCCAATCCGCGCCTGGTCTCCCCCGCCTTTGCCCGCGCAGCGCAACGCCACGGTGCGAGGGTGATGGAGCAAACCGAAGTCACCCATCTTGAACATGACGGCCAGCGGTTTCAGTTGCGCTGTGCCAATGGGCTGCAGCTGCAAGCCCCCTGGCTGCTGAACTGCGCCGGCGCCTGGGCCGGCACCGTGGCCGCGCACTTTGGCGAGCCGGTGCCGATGACCTCGGCGCACCCGGCGATGCTGGTGACCGAGCCGTTGCCGGTGGTGATGGACGTGAGCACCGGGGTGGAAGGCGGCGGGATTTATGCGCGGCAAGTCGCCCGGGGCAATTGCATCCTCGGTGGCGGGCGCGGCTTTGCCCTGGGCCCGCAACAAGCCCGCCCGGGCCAGGCGGCGGTGCTGGAGATTCTGCGCAACGCCGGCGAGTTGTATCCGTTCCTCAAAGGTGCCCAGGCGATTCGCACCTGGAGCGGCACCGAAGGTTATCTACCCGACCACGAACCGGTGATCGGCGACAGCAGCACCCAACCCGGCCTGCTTCACGGTTTCGGCTTTGCCGGCGCCGGGTTCCAGCTCGGCCCTGCGGTCGGTGAAGCCCTGGCAGAGATCGTCTGCACGGGGGCCAGCCGGCAGCCCATCGAAGCATTTTCCATCCGTCGTTTCCAAGCCTGAGAGGAAGATTCATGCACATGATCAAACGTACTGCGCTGTCTTGCCTGTCCCTCGCCCTGTTGAGCACGGCGGCCCACGCCGCACCGACGCTGTACCTGGGCATGAACGGCGGCACCATGGAGCGGGTCTACGCCGACAAGGTGCTGCCCACGTTCGAAAAGGCCAACAACGTCAAGGTGGTGATCGTGCCGGGCACCTCGTCGGACATCCTGGCCAAGGTGCAGGCCAACAAGGACAACCCGCAGATGCACGTGATGTTCCTCGACGACGGCATCATGTACCGCGCGATTTCCATGGGGTTGTGCGAGAAGCTCACGCCCAATCCGACCCTGGATCAGATTCCGGCCAAGGCGAAGATCAAGGAAGAAGCGGTTGCGGTGACGCTCGGGGTGACCGGGTTGGGTTACAACGCCAAGATGTTCAAGGAAAAGGGCTGGGCGCCGCCGACGTCGTGGATGGACCTGGCCGACCCGCGCTTCAAGGACAAGGTGGTGTTCCAGTCGTTGGCCTCGTCCACATTTGGGTTGCACGGGTTCCTCATGTTCAACCGGATTCAGGGGGGTAGCGAGACCAACGTGGAGCCGGGGTTCAAGGCCTGGCCGAAAACCGTCGGGCCCAACGTGCTGGAGTACATCGCCAGCTCGGCGAAGATTTCCGAGATGGTGCAGACGGATGAGGCGGCGATCTTTCCGCTGACGCCGACGCAGGTGACCACGCAACAGTTGTTGGGTGTGCCGATGGAGTATGCGCAGCCGAAAGAAGGCGCGGTGGTGTTGAACGTGGCGGAGTGTGTGATTGCGCGGAATGACCAGCCGGAGTTGGCGCAAAAACTGGCGCAGTTCTTGTTGACCGCAGAGGCTCAGGCGCCGGCTTTGGAACTGGGGGATCAGATTCCTTCGAATCCTACGACGCCGACTACCGACAAAACCCGGGCGCGGGTAGAGGCGATGAACAGTTATTTGCAGACGGCGATTTCGATTGACTGGGATCAGGTGAACCAGGCACGGCCCGAGTGGAATGCGCGGTGGAGTCGGTCGATTGAGCGGTAGGCTTTGGGGGTGAATATCCGTTATTTGGGTGATGGCTTAAATTGGTTCCGCTCTTACAGCG
>NZ_JACAPT010000005.1:0-23509 GCF_013385565.1 Pseudomonas sp. E6002
CGAGTGGTGGGGCAAGAGCGTTTTGCTTACTTTTGCGCTGTTCAAAAGTGAGCCGCTGTAAGAGCGGAACCCATATCAGCCATCACCCAAATAACGGATATGTACTCACCCCAGGGTCCGTAACAAAACCGTCATCCCCCTGGGCTAGGCTCGCGGGCTTGAATGCCCCCGAGTCCCAATCCATGTTCAAAGGCCTCCTATACGCCGCGCTGCTGTTCACCCTGACAGCCCACGCCGAAACCTGGCCGGAGAAGGAATGGTCCCAAGGCCAGCCCCTGACCGGCCCGGCCGCCAAGGCCTTGGACGACTACGCCTTCCCACCCCGCGACGACACCACCCGCAAAGGCGTCCGCACCGACGCCTTGCTGGTCATCCGCGACGGCCAGATCATCTACGAACGCTACGCCGCCCCCACCACCGCCAGCACCCCGCACCTGACCTGGTCCATCAGCAAAAGCCTGATGGCCACCGTGCTCGGCGTGGCCTTCGGCGAAAACCGCTTCAAACTCACCGACCCCGCCGCGCGCTTTTACCCGCCGATGAAACAACACCCCGGCGTGACCATGGCCGACCTGCTGCACTGGGCCTCGGGCCTCGACTGGCAGGAAGACTACGAATACGCCCCGCTGAAATCCTCGGTGGTCGCCATGCTCTACACCCGCGGCCACCACGACATGGCCGAGTTCGCCGCCGACACCGCGACCTCCAGCGCCCCCGGCCAGGCATTCCGCTATTCCAGTGGCGACAGCAATATCCTGTCCGCCACCCTCAAGGGCATGCTCGGCCACAAGGCCTACGTCGACTACCCATGGACCACCCTGTTCCAGCCACTGGGCATCCGCAACGCCACTTGGGAAAGCGATGCCGAGGAAACCTTCGTCGCGTCCTCATACGCCTACCTCACCGCCCGCGACCTGGCCCGCGTCGGCCTGTTGATGCAGCGCGACGGCCGTTGGGGCGAGCAACAGTTGCTACCCAAGGAGTGGGTTGCGTTCAATCGCCAACCGTTCGACAAGTACAAGGCGGGCCAGGACGAAGCCGTTCCGGGCGGCCAATGGTGGCTCAACCGCGAAGTGCAGGGCGCCGCCAGACCCTGGCCGGACGCGCCCGCCGACACCTTCGCCGCCCTCGGCCACTGGGGGCAGGCGCTCTACGTGATGCCCGAAAAACAGCTGGTCATCGTGCGCTATGGCGACGACCGCGACGGCAGCTATCGCCACAACGAACTCCTCAAGCGCGTCCTTGCAGCGGTGCAACCATGATCCGCCGTCATCCCGTCATCAGCCTGTTGATCCTGCTGTTACTCGTGTTGCTCGGCTGGGTCTGGCACGAGCGGGTCAATCTGCAAGCCTTCCCCGACATCATCGCGGCCTACACCGCCAAGGAGTACTGCTCCTGCCGATATGTGGAAGGCAATCCCGCTGATTATTGCCTGGGTTATGTGAAGCAATACGTGCCCACCAGCGCCTTCACCGACAACCCTGAAAAACACCTCGTGACCGCCAGCGGCCTGGGCCGCACACACAGTGCCCAATGGCTAGGCCAACGCGAGGGCTGCCGCCTCTTGCCCTAATGCAGCCACAGGTGGGGCTGAGGTTCCACAGGGTGGAACCACCTTTGATTGTCCTCCTGCGCACATCGCGGTTA
Organism: Pseudomonas sp. E6002; assembly: GCF_013385565.1. Classification (NCBI taxonomy): domain Bacteria; kingdom Pseudomonadati; phylum Pseudomonadota; class Gammaproteobacteria; order Pseudomonadales; family Pseudomonadaceae; genus Pseudomonas; species Pseudomonas sp. E6002. Next base: position 1,648 of record NZ_JACAPT010000005.1, read on the forward strand.
TCTGGCGGTGTGCAACGAACAAGAACGGGAACACCCGCCTGCGAGGAGAATCACCATGAGCCCACACCAGCACATCCTGGATTGGCTGAGCGATGTCGCCAGCGACCTGCACGCCGTGCGTCAGGACATTCACGCCCACCCCGAACTGGGCTTTGAAGAAAACCGCACCTCCGCCCTCGTGGCGCAATCCCTGCGAAGCTGGGGCTATGAAGTCCACACCGGTATCGGCCAGACCGGCGTGGTCGGTGTGCTGCGCAATGGCAGCAGCGCGCGCAAGCTGGGGATTCGTGCCGACATGGATGCCTTGCCGATCATCGAAAACACCGGCGCCAGCTACAGCAGCCAACACGCCGGCTGCATGCACGCCTGCGGCCATGACGGCCACACCACCATGCTGCTGGGCGCCGCCCGTTACCTGGCCGCGACCCGGCAGTTCGACGGCACCCTGAACCTGATTTTCCAGCCTGCCGAAGAAGGCCAGGGCGGCGCCGAAGCCATGCTCGCCGACGGCTTGCTGGAGCGTTTTCCCTGCGACGCACTCTTCGGCATGCACAACATGCCGGGCTTGCCCGCCGGCCATCTGGGTCTGCGGGTCGGGCCGATGATGGCTTCCCAGGACCTGCTCACCGTGACCCTCGAAGGCGTCGGCGGCCATGGCTCCATGCCGCACCTGACGGTCGACCCGCTGGTGGCCGCCGCCAGTATGGTCATGGCGTTGCAGACCGTGGTGGCGCGCAATATCAATGCCCAGGAAGCCGCCGTGGTGACCGTCGGTGCCCTGCAAGCGGGCCAGGCTGCCAACGTGATTCCCCAGCAAGCACTATTGCGTTTGAGCCTGCGTGCCCTGGATGCGAACGTGCGTGAGCTGATGCTGGAGCGGGTCAAGGCGATCATCCTGACCCAGGCCGCGAGCTTCGGCTGCACCGCGCAGATCGAACATCGCCCGGCCTATCCGGTGCTGGTCAACCATCCCGAAGAAACCGAATTCGCCCGCCAGGTCGGCGTCGCCCTGCTGGGTGAAGATGCCGTCGACGGCAACACCACCAAGCTGATGGGCAGCGAAGACTTCGCCTGGATGCTGCAACGCTGCCCCGGCAGCTACCTGTTTATCGGCAACGGCGTGTCGCGGCCGATGGTCCACAACCCCGCCTATGACTTCAACGACGACATCCTGTTGACCGGCGCCGCCTACTGGGGCGCGCTGGCCGAGAGCTGGCTCAAGCCCGCCTGACGACCTCTTTTTTCTGCCGCTGGACCCTTTTCCGACTGGTTGAATGGAGTGTTCCCATGCAGGCTTCAAAACAAGGTGTATCCCGCACCCGCCAAGTGGTGGCGGCGGTGATCGGCAATGCGCTGGAATGGTATGACTTCATCGTCTACGGCTTTCTCGCCAGCATTATCGCCCGGCAGTTTTTCCCCTCGGAGGATGAATACGCCTCGCTGCTGATGGCCCTGGCCACCTTTGGCGTCGGCTTCTTCATGCGCCCGGTGGGCGGGATTCTGCTGGGCATGTATTCGGACCGCAAAGGCCGCAAGGCTGCGATGCAACTGATCATCCGGTTGATGACCATCTCCATCGCCCTGATCGCTTTCGCCCCCAGCTATGCTGCCATCGGCATGGGCGCGCCGATGCTGATCGTGGTTGCGCGCATGCTCCAGGGCTTTGCCACCGGCGGTGAATACGCCAGTGCCACGGCGTTTCTGGTGGAGAGCGCGCCGGCCCATCGCAAGGGCCTGTACGGTTCCTGGCAGTTGGTGGGACAGTGCCTGGCGGTGTTCGGCGGCGCGGCGATGGTGGCGTTGGTCACGCACTTCTTCGAGCCGCAAACCCTTGAAGTCTGGGGCTGGCGCCTGCCGTTCATCTTCGGCTTGCTGATCGGCCCGGTGGGCTTGTGGATCCGCCGGCACATGGAAGACCCCGAGGAATTTATCGAGGCACGCAAACAGGCCAAGGGTGCGGCGCCGAGCTTGATGGACGTCATCCGCGACCACCGCCGCAGCATCTTGGTTTCGATGGGCCTGGCCTGTGGTGCAACGGTGTCGTTCTACGTGGTGCTGGTGAACATGCCGACCTTCGCCCACAAGAACCTCGGCCTGCCGCTGGACCAGGTATTGATGGTGCAGATGTTCGCGGTGGCGCTGATGACCGTGGTGATTCCGCTGTCCGGCCTGCTGTCGGATCGGTTCGGTCGGCGCCCGGTATTGATGGCGTTCACCCTGGCGTTTTTTGTGATGGTGTACCCGCTGTATGTGTGGGTCGCGGCGGCACCGTCCATCGAGCGTTTGCTGGTGATGCAGGTGATGTTGTGCACTGCCATCGGCGGCTTTTTCGGCCCGGCGCCGACGGCCTTGGCCGAGCAGTTTCCCATCGAAGTACGCTCCACCGGGGTGTCAGTGGCGTACAACGTGGCGGTGATGGTATTCGGGGGCTTTGCGCCGTTGATCGTCACCTGGCTCAGCAAGGTGCTGGGCACGCCGGTAGCCCCGGCATTTTATGTGCTGTTCGCTTGCGTCCTGACGCTGCTGGGCACTTACTGCATGCATGAGGCGCCACGGGCGAAACGACCGGCGCCGTTTTCCAGCGAGGTGAAACCTTGAGTATTGTTGAACTGGATGCCATCGAACTGTCTCGGGCGATCCATGCGCGGCAGGTGTCCTGCCATGAAGTGATGCAGGCGTATCTGGCCCAGGTCGAACGCTTCAACCCGACGGTGAATGCGCTGGTCTCGCTGCGCTCCCATGAGGACGTGCTGGCCGAAGCGGCGCAGCGTGATCGCGAGTTGGACCAAGGCCAATCCCGTGGCTGGATGCACGGCATGCCCCAGGCCATCAAGGACCTGGCGGCGACCCAGGGCCTGCGCACCACTCTCGGTTCGCCGTTGTTCGCCGAGCATGTTCCTCAAGAAGATGCGATCAGCGTGGCGCGGGTTCGGGCCAGTGGCGCGATCATCATCGGCAAGACCAACGTGCCGGAATTTGGCCTGGGCTCGCAGACCTACAACAGCGTGTTCGGTACCACCGGCAACGCCTATGACCCGCGCCTGGTGGCCGGTGGCAGCAGCGGCGGCGCGGCGGTGGCGCTGGCATTGCGCATGCTGCCGGTAGCGGATGGCAGCGACATGATGGGCTCGCTGCGAAACCCGGGGGCGTTCAATAACGTATTTGGCCTGCGTCCGTCCCAGGGTCGGGTGCCTCACGGGCCGGCGCCGGAGCTGTTCGTCCAGCAACTGGCCACGGAAGGCCCGATGGGTCGCAGCGTGGCGGATGTGGCGCGGCTGCTGAGTGTGCAGGCCGGCTATGACCCTCGGGTGCCGCTGTCGCTCAAGGAGGATCCGGCGGTGTTGGGTGAGCCATTGCAGCGCGACTTCAAGGGTGCACGCTTGGGCTGGCTCGGGGATTACAACGGTTACCTGCCGATGGAAGACGGCGTGATGAGCCTGTGCGAATCGGCCCTCAAGGACTTCGCTGCGCTGGGTTGCGAGGTCGAGCACTGCCAACCGGAATTTTCTCTGGAACGCCTGTGGCAGACCTGGCTGGTGCACCGCCATTGGCTGATCCAGGGCTCCCTCGGCGCGGCCTACGCCGACCCGCAAAAACGTGCACTGCTCAAGCCGGAGGCGCAATGGGAAGTGCAGGGCGGATTGCAACTGAGTGCGGCGGACGTTTACCAGGCTTCGATCAACCGCAGCGACTGGTACCGCGCCCTCGGCAAACTGTTCGAACGTTACGATTTCCTGTTGCTGCCCACCGCCCAAGTGTTCCCTTTCGATGCACAACAAGCCTGGCCACGCCTCGTCGCAGGGCGCGAGATGGACACCTACCATCGCTGGATGGAAGTGGTGATCGGCCCCACCCTGGCCGGCCTGCCGAGCATGAACGTGCCGGTGGGTTTCAACCCCCAGGGCTTGCCCATGGGCCTGCAGATCATCGGCCCGGCCCAGGCGGACAGGGCGGTGTTGCAACTGGCGTACGCCCACGAACAACTGACCCACTGGGTGCAGCGGCGACCGCCAGCTTGCCTCTCGGCGACCGGTTGAGCCGCGACGGGCCTGTATCTTGCTGTGAAATCAGATCATCCATCGGCATCAAGGAGATCGACACATGGGCAGCGACGCCGAGACGGGAACCGTACGCTCAGTAGGGCGGGCACTGGCGATCATCGAATTGCTCGGCGAGCATCAGGCGCTGGGGCTGGAAGAGTTGCATTACCTGACTCACCTGCCCAAGGCCACGGTCTCGCGGATGCTGCTGACCTTGCAGGAACAGGGCTGGATCTATCGTGGGCTCAGCGACCGGCGTTACCGCCTGCGGGCCAGACGGTTGTTCGGCGACACCCAGCAACGCTTCAAGCGCCAACTGGTGGAAAGCGCCGCGCCGTGGCTGTTGGACCTCAGCGAGCGCACCGGCCTGGTGGTGGACCTGTCGAGCTTCGACGGCGAACGCCTGGAAGTGATGGAAAGCGCGATCCCCACGGTGCTGCGCAAGCTCTACCCGAACAATTGCCAGATCGTCGGCCAGCACGCCAGCCTGTTTCATTCGGCCATGGGCAAGGCGTGCCTGGCGCAACTGTCGGCGGATGAAGTGCAGCGCCTGGCAGGCCGTGAGCATGTGGCGGAAGACGATCAATACCGTGCGTGTGAACAATCCCAGCACCAGGGGTTTGGCCAACGCACCGAAGGCTACTGGGAATACCCGGTGCGCCTGCCGTTCCTGATTCGCGCGGTGGCCTTGCCGGTGCGGGCCAATGGCCGGTTGGTGGGCAGCATGGCGCTGCATTGGCCGATGGATCAGGCACCGGTGGAGCGGGTGCTGAGCCTGCACCTGGCCAGCCTGGAATCGACGATTCGCGATGTGCAGCAGGCGTTGGCCTGACCACCGTTCCCCCGTAGGAGCGAGCTTGCTCGCGAAGAACTCACAGGCACCGCGTTCATTCAGAATGCCCGCGTCATCGTTGGCAACCTTCGCGAGCAAGCTCGCTCCTACAGGAGGTCTTTGTTACTGTTCGCCCAGGTTTTTTGCCCCAAGAGTCTTTATGTCCCTGTTCAAACCCATGGCCTTCCTGCTGCTGGCCGCTGCCGCCGTGCCTGCCCACGCCGACTGGTACCTGGACAACGAGTCCTCGCGCCTGTCGTTCGTCACCACCAAGAACACCGACATCGCCGAAGTGCAGCGCTTCCTGGTGCTGCATGGCAAGGTCGACAGCAAAGGCGCGGCGCAGCTGGAAGTCGAACTGGAGTCGATCAACAGCGGCATCCCGCTGCGCGACGAGCGCATGCGCAATGAGCTGTTCGAGATCAAGACCTTCCCGGACGCGGTGATCAATGCGCAGATCAACCTGCAACCGATCAACGACCTGGCCCCCGGCGCGCAATACGAGCTGCGCCTGCCGCTGTCGGTGACCCTGCACGGCAAGACCCAGGCCTACAGCACCGAATTGCTGGCGACCCGCCTGGATGACCGACGCTTCCAGGTGGTCACCCTGGAGCCATTGGTGGTGCACGCCGAGGATTTCGATTTGCTGCCGGGGGTAGCCGCATTGCGCAAGGCCGCCGGGCTGTCGCAGATCAGCCTTGCGGTGCCGGTGGGTGCGGTACTGATTTTCACGGCGCGCTGACATGAGCGGCGCAGTGTTCCCGTGGCGCAGCGCCAACCGTTTCGAGCTGATGGTCGACGGCCCGAGTTTCTTCCCGCGCATGCTGGAAGGTATCGCCCAGGCAGAGCAACAGGTGGCGCTGGAGCTGTATCTGGTGGAGGCGGGCGCGTGTGCCGAGGCGATGGTTCAGGCCCTGGTGGCCGCCGCCGAACGTGGCGTGCGCGTACGTTGCCTGTTCGATGACTACGGCAGCCTGGCGTTTACCCTGGGCCTGCGTCGGCGGTTGATCGACGCCGGGGTGGACCTGCGATTCTACAACCGCCTGAGCTGGCGCCGCTGGATGCGCAACCTCTATCGGGACCACCGCAAGCTGTTGTTGATCGACCAGACCATCGCCGTGGTCGGCGGCACCGGCGTGACGGATGAATTCTGGACGCCCGGGGAAGACACCGCCGACTGGCACGAAGTGATGGTGCAGATTCGTGGCCCGCTGGTGCTGGATTGGCAGGCGTTGTTCGACCGTCAGTGGCTGGCGAACGACGATCGTAGAGCCTGGAAACCGGCCACGCATTTTGGCCTGCCACGGTTGCCCAAGGTGCCAGCGACAGGACCGGGGTTGGGGCGTGTGGCCTATGCCGACGCCCGCCAGCATCGGGATATCTTGCAGTCACTGATCCGCGCGCTGAACAGCGGCCACCAGCGTATCTGGCTGGCCACGCCGTATTTCCTGCCGACCTGGAGCGTACGGCGTGCCCTGCGCCGGGCGGCGGGGCGCGGGGTGGATGTGCGTTTGCTGTTGACCGGGCCACGTACCGATCACCCGTCGGTGCGGTATGCCGGGCACCGTTACTACCCGCGTTTGCTCAAATCCGGGGTGCAGATCTTTGAATACCAGCCGTGCTTCCTGCACTTGAAAATGGTGCTGGTGGACGATTGGGTGAGCATTGGCTCGTGCAACTTCGATCACTGGAATCTGCGCTTCAACCTGGAGGCAAATCTGGAGGCGCTGGACCCGGAACTGACGTTGGCGGTGGCGGGGAGTTTCGAGAGGGATTTTGCCCAGAGCCAGGCGGTGAGCCTGGAGGCGTGGCGGTCGCGGCCATTGTGGCGGCGGGTGAAGCAGCGGGTGTGGGGGTGGATTGATCGGTTGGTGGTTAACCTGCTGGACCGCCGCGGATAAGCCAGAACACCCCAATCAAATGTGGGAGCGGGCTTGCTCGCGAAAGCGGTGGATCAGTCAAACTTCCATTGACTGACACACCGCTTTCGCGAGCAAGCCCGCTCCCACATGTTGACCGAGCAAGACGTTAGAGTAGTTCGAAGCTCTGCTGCTTCACATCCTGCGAATCCAACCCGATCTGCACATTGAACTCGCCCGGCTCAGCCGCAAACTTCAGCTGGGTGTTGTAGAACTTCAAGTCTTCCTCGGTGATGGTGAAGTGCACCGCGCGCTCTTCGCCCGCCTTGAGCATGATCTTCTGGAAGTTCTTCAATTCCTTCACCGGGCGGATCATCGAGCCGGCCACGTCCTGGATATACAGCTGCACCACGGTTTCGCCATCGACCTTGCCGGTGTTTTTCACCACCACGGTGGCGTCGAGCTTGCCGGTCTTGTTCAGGGTGGTGGACGACAGCGCCATGTCCGACAGGCTGAAACTGGTGTAGCTCAAGCCGTAACCGAACGGAAACAGCGGCCCGGTGGTGTCATCGAAGTACTGCGAGGTGTAGTTGCCCGGCTTGCCCGGAGTGAACGGCCGGCCAATGCTCAGGTGGTTGTAGTAGGTCGGAATCTGCCCCACCGAACGCGGGAAGGTGATCGGCAGCTTGCCCGACGGGTTGTAGTCACCGAACAGCACGTCAGCGATAGCGTTGCCGCCTTCGGTGCCGGCGAACCAGGTTTCCAGGATTGCGTCAGCCTGTTCGTTCTCCTCGACAATCGACAGCGGACGGCCGTTCATCAACACCAGCACCAGCGGTTTGCCGGTGGCTTTCAAAGCCTTGATCAGGTCGCGCTGGCTCTGCGGGATGTTCAGGTCGGTGCGGCTCGACGATTCGTGGGACATGCCACGGGACTCGCCCACGGCGGCCACGACCACATCGGCGCCTTTGGCGGCCTTGACGGCTTCGTCGATCATGTCCTGGGACGAGCGCGGGTCATCCACAACTTCCGGGGCATCGAAGTTCAGGAAGTTGAGGTAGTCGACGACTTTCTTGTCGTTGGTGATATTGGCGCCACGGGCATAGATCACCTTGCCCTTGTCGCCGATCACGGCGTTCATGCCGTCCAGCAGGGTCACCGATTGCGCGGGTTTACCGGCAGCGGCCCAGCTGCCCATCATGTCGATCGGCGCCTTGGCCAGCGGGCCGACCAGGGCGATGGTCGCGTCCTTTTTCAGCGGCAGGGTGTTGTTCCGGTTTTTCAGCAGCACCTGGCTGCGGCGCGCCACGTCACGTGCGTCGGCGCGGTGCAGGCGGCTTTCGGCGTAGGTGTCGGCCGGGTCATCCTCGGCCTTGCCGATGCGCAGGTACGGGTCGGCGAACAGGCCCATGTCGTACTTGGCGCCGAGCACTTCGCGCACGGCGTTGTCGATGTCGCTCTGTTCGATCTCGCCGGACTTCAGCAGGCCTGGCAATTCCTTGCCGTAGAGCGAGTCGTTCATGCTCATGTCGATGCCGGCCTTGATCGCCAGCTTGGCGGCTTCACGCCCGTCCTTGGCCACGCCGTGCTTGATCAGCTCGAAGATCGCACCGTGGTCGCTCACGGCCAGGCCCTTGAAGCCCCAGTCCTTGCGCAGCAGGTCGTTCATCAGCCAGGTGTTGGCGGTGGCGGGTACGCCGTTGATCGAGTTCAGCGCAACCATCACGCCACCGGCGCCGGCCTTGATGGCGGCGTGGTAGGGCGGCAGGTAGTCCTGGTACATCTTGACCGGGCTCATGTCGACCACGTTGTAGTCGCGACCGCCTTCCACCGCGCCATACAGGGCGAAGTGCTTGACGCTGGCCATGATGCTGTCGGCCTTGGCCGGGCTGCTGCCCTGGAAGGCCTTGACCATCACTTCGGCAATGCGCGAGGTCAGGTAGGTGTCTTCGCCAAAGCCTTCGGAGGTACGGCCCCAGCGCGGGTCGCGGGAGATGTCGACCATTGGCGCAAAGGTGATGTCGAGGCTGTCGGCGGCAGCTTCCTGGGCGGCGATGCGCCCGGAGTGGCCGATGGCGTCCATGTCCCAGCTGGAAGCCAGGGCCAGGCTGATGGGGAATATCGTGCGGTGGCCGTGGATCACGTCATAGGCGAAGAACATCGGGATCTTCAACCGGCTGCGCATGGCCGCGTCCTGCATCGGACGGTTTTCCGGGCGGGTAATCGAATTGAAGGTGCCACCGATGCGGCCGGCGGCGATTTCCTTGCGGATCAGTTCGCGGGGCATTTCGGGGCCGATGCTGATCAGGCGCAATTGGCCGATCTTCTCATCAAGGGTCATCTGCTTGAGCAGGTCACTGACGAAGGCGTCCTTGTCCTTGAGCACTGCGGGCTTTGTTTCGGCTAATACGGAATGAGTGGCCAAACTGACAACAAGGCCCAGCAAACACAGCTTCTTCATGAAAATCCTTTCTCGCAGCCTTGGGACCGGAGAGCGTCTATTGTTGTTCGGGTGTTGTTCAGATAAATACCGCACACTTCTGAACTCTTATTGGCGCTGGGCATCTTTTAGCTGATTGGCACGATGCAATCCAGTGGGTGGTGGCGGATTATGCCCTAAGCCCGTGGCTAACGCGTCAGTCGGTAAATTTCATAGGTTTGGCAGGAGAAACACCATGCAAGCAGCACAAGGTTACCGTTGGGGCTGGAAGGCCGTGGCATTGATACTGGTGAGCACCGTGCTGAGCGGTTGCGGCATCAACAAGATCCCGACCCTGGACGAACAGGCCAAGGCGGCCTGGGCCCAGGTGCAGAACCAGTACCAGCGGCGCGCCGACCTGATCCCCAACCTGGTGGAAGTGGTCAAGGGCTACGCCGCCCATGAACAGGACACCCTGACGGCCGTGATCGAAGCGCGGGCCAAGGCCACCTCGATCCAGGTGGACGCCAGCACCCTCGACAATCCCGAGAAACTCAAGCAGTTCCAGCAAGCCCAGGACGGTTTGAGCGGTGCCCTCAGCCGTTTGATGGTGGTGTCCGAGCGCTACCCGGACCTGAAGGCCAACCAGAACTTCCTGGCCCTGCAATCGCAGCTTGAAGGCACCGAAAATCGCATCGCCGTGGCCCGCCGCGACTTTATCCAGGCAGTGCAGGCCTACAACACCGAGATCCGCACCTTCCCTGGCCGCCTGTGGCACAGCGTGATGTACAGCGACTTGCCGGTCCGCGCCAACTTCGAGGCCACGAGTGCCGATGCCGATAAAGCGCCGCAAGTGAAATTCTGATGGGCAAGCGCGCTTGGCTGATGGCGGCGGTGCTGCTGGCCTTCAGCCTGACCGCCCAGGCCGCCCTGAATTTCCCGGCCCTGACCGGACGGGTGGTGGACAACGCCCAGATGATCGACCCGGCCGTGCGTGCGCAGCTGACCCAGCAGTTGCAGGCGCTGGAGCAGACCAGCGGCGACCAGATCGTGGTGGTCACCGTGCCCGACCTGCAAGGCGTGCCTATTGAAGACTTCGGTTATCAACTGGGCCGCGCCTGGGGCATCGGCCAGAAGGGCAAGGACAACGGCGCCCTGCTGATCGTCGCCCGGGATGAGCACAAGATTCGCATCGAAGTGGGTTATGGCCTGGAAGGCGTGCTCACGGATGCGCAGTCCTGGGTGATCATCAACCAGGTGATCGCCCCGGCGTTCAAGGCGGGCAACTACAGCAAGGGCATCAGCGACGGCGTGGCGGCGATGCTGCAGGTGGTGGGCGGCGATCCGCTGGCCGTACCGGCGCATGTGTCCGAGGCCAACTTCGCCAAGCAAAACCCGGGCATTTCCATTGGCCTGTTCATCCTGTTGCTGGCAGTGTTGTGGCTGTGCAATCGCATGGGCCTGCCCGTTGGCGCTATCCTGCTGGCGATTCTCAGCAGCAGCGGTCGTGGCGGCGGGGGAGGCGGTGGCGGTGGTGGCTTCAGGGGCGGCGGCGGTGGTTTTGGCGGCGGTGGCGCCTCGGGCGGCTGGTAATGACAATAACTAGAGAGCATCAACAACCATGGCATTACTGAGTCAACACGAGCAACGCCAGGTCGCCGAGGCGATCGCCCGGGTCGAGCAACAGACCGACGCCGAACTGGTGACCGTGCTCGCGGCCCGCGCCGACGACTACGCCTACATCCCGCTGTTGTGGGCCAGCCTGCTGGCGCTGGTGGTGCCGGGGATCATCCACTACCTGTCGGGCTGGTTGACCATGTACACCTTGCTGCTGGCGCAGTGGGGCACGTTCGTCGTGCTGTGCCTGGTGTTCCGTTTGCCCAGGGTCACCACGCGACTGATCCCGCGCTCGGTGCGCCATTGGCGCGCGTCCAACCTGGCACGGCGGCAGTTTCTCGAGCAGCACCTGCACCACACGCTGGGCAGCACCGGGGTGCTGATTTTTGTCAGTGAGGCCGAGCGGTATGTGGAAATCCTGGTGGACAAGGGGATATCCAGTCGCCTGGATGACAGCAGTTGGGATGCGATCGTCAAGGACTTCACCCGCCAGGTGAAGCAAGGCCAGACGTTGGCCGGGTTTGTGGCGTGTATTGAGGCTTGCGGGGAATTGCTCAGGGAGCACGTTCCGGTGACCCACGCACGCAATGAGCTGCCGAATCGGTTGGTGGTGTTGGAGTAGTGTAAAATTCCCGGCATTCCCTGCCCGAGGCGTTTTTGTTCATGTCTGCCACCGCTAAACCTGCCAGCCCCGCGCCGGATCATCACGCGCAGTTCCTCGAACTGCTGAGCGCGAGCCTTGAGCAAAACGCCTTTATCAAGCTGGTGCTGGCCAAGTACGTCGGCACCGAGCCTGATCTTCAGAAGCTGATCATCAAGCAGCTGACGGTCAAGGATCAGCCTTGCCTGTCCTTCGTCTATCGCTACAAGACCCGCGACATCACCAAGAACTTCTCCCTGGCCGACGGCGTGGCGGCAATTGCCGAGTTGTTGCCGGCGGCGTTCAAGAATGCGCACCTGCTGTCGGTGACCGACGAAGCCCAGCTGGAATACAGCAAGAAAAACAAAAGCTCACTGTTCAAAAGCAAGCCGCAGCAACTGCGCGAAGCGCCGTCTGCCGAGCACAACCGCGAGAAGAATCGCTTCCTGGACCTGACCCGGCCCTTCCTCGCCGACCTTGGTGTGACCAACGCCAAACACGAGCTGATCCCGGCGATGTCGCGCAAGTGGAAGCAGATCAACAAGTTCATCGAAGTGTTCAGCCATGCGCTGACCACCTCGCCGCTGAAGCTGGACCAGCCGGTGCGGGTCGCGGACTTTGGCTCGGGCAAGGGCTACCTGACGTTTGCCATCCACGACTACCTGCGCAACACCCTCAACGCCGACGGCGAAGTCACCGGCGTGGAACTGCGCGAAGACATGGTGACCCTGTGCAACAACGCCGCCGCCCGCCTGGACCACCCGGGGCTGGTGTTCAAGTGCGGGGATGTGCGCAGCGTCGCGCCCAGCGAACTGGACGTGATGATCGCCCTGCATGCCTGCGACATCGCCACCGACTACGCGATTCACACCGGCATCCGCTCCGGTGCGTCGATCATCATGTGCTCGCCGTGCTGCCACAAGCAGATTCGCCTGCAGATCCAGAGCCCGGCGCTGCTCAAGCCGATGCTGCAATACGGCCTGCACCTGGGCCAGCAGGCGGAAATGGTCACCGACAGTTTGCGCGCGTTGTTCCTTGAAGCGTGCGGCTATGAGACCAAGGTGTTTGAGTTCATCTCGTTGGAGCACACCAACAAGAACAAGATGATCCTGGCCGTGAAGCGTGCCGAGCCGGTGGACAACGCTCAACTCCTGGAGAAAATCCAGGAGCTCAAGGCGTTCTACAACATCACCGAACATTGCCTGGAAACCCTGCTGCGGTCGGAAGGTTACCTCGCCTGAGTACGACGCAAATCAAAAATGTGGGAGCGGGCTTGCTCGCGAAAGCGGTGTGTCAGTCACCTGATGTATCAACTGACCCACCGCATTCGCGAGCAAGCCCGCTCCCACATTAGATCGCGCTAGCCTTGGGAGCTGGCGCAGGCTTCACGCTGGTCTTGCGCCCCAACATCACCGTCACAATCACCCCGCAGGCAAACAGCCAGGTAATCGGCTCGATGTGTTCACCAAAAAACAGCGCCGAAAACGCGATGGTGAAAAAGATCTGCAACAGCTGAATCTGGCTGACCCGGGCGATGCCACCCATGGCGAGCCCGGCGTACCACGCAAAGAACCCCAGGAACTGCGAAAACAACGAGACATAACCAAACGCCCACCAAGTGCGCATGGAGATCGGCCCTTCGTGTTGCAGCGCCAGGTAGGCCACCGGCCCGATCAATACCGGTGTCGACAGCACCAGCGCCCAGCAGATTACCTGCCAGCCGCCCATCTCCTTGGCCAACCGGCCGCCTTCGGCATAACCCAGGCCACCCACGGCAATCGCCCCGAGCATCAACAGGTCGCCCGCCTGGATGCTGCCGGCTCCGGTGATCAACGCATAACTCAGCACCAGCGCACTGCCCAGCGCCGCGCAGGCCCAGAAGGCCTTCGACGGACGTTCATGGGACAGCCACGCCGCATACAGCGCCACGCACAGCGGCTGCAACCCGTTGACCAGCGCGCCATGGGACGCGGGCAAGGTTTGCATGGCCCAGGCCGACAACACCGGGAAACCCAGGATCACCCCGGCAATCACCAGCGTCAGGCCGCGCACCTGGCGCCAGGTGGGCCAGCGCTCACGGCGCCACAGCAACAACGCCGCCGCCGGCACCGCCGCGAACAACGCCCGGCCCAGGCCATTGAGCAACGGGTGGATTTCCTGCACCACGATACGGGTGAAGGGCAGGGTGAGGCTGAAGATGACGACGCCCAGCAGGCCGAGGGCCATGCCGGTATTTTCGCGGGAGCTCATGGAAGGAACCAGAATCGAATGGGCCGGAAGTGGATGTTCATCTAGCCACAAAGCCCCGCAAGCACGGGCTTACAGCTGGGTGCAGATTGAGCCGTACAGTTTTGAACGGGCGACTCGGTTCATGTGGGAGCTGTCGAGCCTTGGCGAGGCTGCGATGGGATCAACGCAGTTTACCTGTCAGGCCGAGGTGTCTGCATCGCGCGCAAGCCCGGCTCCCACACAAGCCGGGGTGCTGATGTAGTAGCGGGCCATTACCCGGATCAAGCCTGCGGGTCTATCTTGGCTACTCCTGTTTGCCCAACCGTTCAACCGGAGGAATGTCCCATGGCCGCGAAAAAAATCCTGATGCTGGTCGGCGATTACGTCGAAGACTATGAAGTGATGGTGCCGTTCCAGGCGCTGCTGATGGTGGGGCATACCGTGCACGCCGTGTGCCCGGACAAGTCCGCCGGCCAGACCGTGCGCACGGCGATCCACGACTTCGAAGGCGACCAGACCTACAGCGAAAAGCCCGGGCACCTGTTTGCCCTGAATGCGGATTTTGCCAAGGTGAACGCCGCCGACTACGACGCGCTGCTGGTGCCGGGTGGCCGTGCCCCTGAGTACCTGCGGCTGAACGAAAAGGTCCTGCAACTGGTCAAGGATTTCGATCAGGCTGGCAAACCCATCGCTGCCGTGTGCCATGGCGCGCAACTACTGGCAGCTGCCGGGATCCTGGAAGGGCGCGAGTGCAGCGCCTACCCGGCGTGCGGGCCGGAGGTACGACTGGCGGGCGGTACGTTCATCGATATCCCGGTGACCGACAGCCACGTTCAAGGCAATCTGGTGACGGCCCCGGCGTGGCCGGCGCACCCAAGCTGGCTCGCGGGTTTCCTCGGGCTGCTGGGCACCAAAATCACCCTGTAAAGCGGAGGTCATCGCCATGTGCGAACTGTACGTCAAGGCCGACCCGATTCTGTACGAATCCCGCTCGCGCTCCCTGCGCATCTGCGGCGTGGTGACCACCGTGCGCCTGGAAAACCAGTTCTGGGACATCCTCAGCGAGATCGCCGAGGTGGATGGCATGACCACCAATCAACTGATCGCCAAGCTGTATGAAGAAGTGATGGATTACCGCGGCGAAGTGGTGAATTTTGCTTCGTTCTTGCGGGTGAGTTGCACGCGGTATTTGAGCAAGCAGCGGGTTCACGCCCCAGAGCTCAGCCTTGTGAACACAAGAAATAGCGCGCAGAAGATCTGAATGTGGGAGCGGGCTTGCTCGCGAAGGCGGTGTGTCAGGTAACTCATGTACCGACTGATCCAGCGCTTTCGCGAGCAAGCCCGCTCCCACATTGATTAGTAGGGGTCAGAAGAACCGCGTCACACTGATCTTCGCATCCCGGCCCTTGGTGTAGGCGCGGTCGCCGCTCAGGGCCGGTCGGAAGTTGTTGTTGAACAGGTTGTCCACGGTGAAGTTCACCTCGGTACCCTTGAGGTAAGCCTGTTGCGGCTTCCAACTGGCGAACAGGCCTTGCGTGTTGTAGCGCTTGTTGCCGTACTGGTCGTAGAACAGGTCGCCGATGCTGGTGCCCGGGCCGCCGGAATACTTGTCGCTCGGCAGGCGGCTGGTGGCGCCGATGAACTGCCCTTGCCAGCCTACCCGCATATCCAGGCTCGGGATCTTGGTGCCGAGCACCACCACCCATTTGGTTGGCGGAATGTCCCGCGCCCAGACGTCCGGCCCCCACGGGTTGGTGTAGGCGCCTTCATGTTTACCGGTGGTGTAGGCGAACGATACCGAGCCGAACACGTAGGTGGAGTCATAGAAACTCTCGGCCTCGAAACCCTTGATGGTCATGCCGCCGATGTTGCGGTAGTTGGACATCGCGCCCGGCGGGCAGGCGCTGGAAATCGTCCCGCCGTTGACCGCCTGGTTCTGGCAGCCCACGCCTGTGGCCTTGAAGATTTCGTCCTCGACCTTGTTGTGGAACAGCGTGGTACGCAGTTGCAGGTTGTCGCCGTGGGCGAACACATCGGCGAAGCTGGTGACGTTGCCCAGGGTGATGGAGGTGATGCGCTCCGGGTCCAGGTCCAGGCTGGTGGCGGTGCGGCTGCCCAGGCCCTGGACTTCATACTGCTCGTCGATCACTGGCGCACGCCAGGTGCGGCTCCAGTTGGCAAACATCGCCACGTTCGGGGTGATGGTCCAGTACGCCGCCAGGCGTGGCGACCAGCCGGTGTAAGTGCGGTCGCTGTAGTCATGGCCGATGGCCGGGTCCGGGTTGCTGTAGTACGGCGCGTCGTTGGCCTCGCCGCGGTTGCGCACATGGTCATAGCGCATCGACGGGGTAATGGTCACATCGCCCAGCGTCACCGCGTCCTGGATAAAGAAGCTGTTGGTGTCGACCTTGCCATGGGGCATGAAGCCCGGCTGGAAGTGCCCATAGTTGTATTTCGGGGTGTTGTAGGTGGCGCCGGGCATCCACATTTCGGTTTCCCGGGTGTGCTTGCGGATTTGCACACCGGTGGTCACCGCGTGCTGCAACGCACCGGTGGAAAACAGGCTGACGTTGCGTACGTCGAGGTTCTTGTCGTTATAGGAGGTGTCCATCTTGCGCCCGCCGGTGGCCAACTGGAAAAACGCCGTGGCGTCGCGCTCGTCGGTCTGGTCGGTATTGGATTCGGAGTACTTGATGGTCAAGTCCACCAGCGGGTTATTCATCGGCTGGTATTCGTACTTGCCGGACCAGGTGGTGTCGACGGTATTGCGGTTGGCCAGGAAGCGTTTCAGCGCGGCTTCGTAGCCATAGCGGTCGATGTTGGCCTGGGTCGGCGGCGTCGGGTAGCTGGCGGCAGAGAAGGGCGTCCAGCGCTGGCTGTTGGAGCGCGAATACGACAGACCCAGGCTTTGCTCATCGGTGAAGTGAGCATTGAACTTGAACAGTTTGCCGTCCACATTCTGGGCGCTGTTGGGCAGGCGCTTGGGGTTGATCGGGTACTGGTTGTTGTCGTTGGGCAGGGTGGCAGCCAGTTTCATGTCGCCGCCGTCGCGCTGGGTCAGGTAGGCCAGCGCATCGAAGCGGCCGTCATCGGTACGCCCGTAAACGGCACTGCTGTAGACCTGCTCATGGTCGTTGCTGGAGTAGCCGTATTTGAGCATGGCACCGCTGTTGCGCCCGTCCTTGAGCAGGTCCGGGGCATCCTTGGTGGTCATGTTGACCGTACCGCCAAAGCCGCCGTTGCCGCTGAAGGGCGAGTTGGGGCCTTTCTCCACTTCGATGCTCTTGATCAGCTCGGGCTCGATAAACACAGTGCCCTGCTGGTAGCGCTCAAAGCCGCTTTTGGTGGCGCCATCGACGGTCAGCGGCACGTCTTCGGCGTCGCCGAAACCACGGATGTTGATGGTCTGGCCACCGGGCTTCAGCGAGCCGCCCTGGCTGATGCCGGGCAAGGTTTGCAGCAGGCTGGGAATGTTGTTGGACTGGTAGCGGTCGATGTCCGCCTGGGTCAGGGTGGAACGGCCGACGGTGGTGGAGTCGACCTCGCTGCCGGTGCCGATCACGCTCAGGGCGTCGAGCTGGATCGCGCTGCTGTTGGTGGTCTTGCCCTCTTCGGGGCGTACCACGTAAGTGCTGCCGACCTTGAGCAATACGAACTCGCCGTCCTTGAGCAGGGTGCGAATCGCCACTTCCGGTGTGAAGTCGCCATTGAGGGCCGGCGCCTGGATATTTTTCAGCAGCGCTTCATCGAACAGCAGCTGGATTTTCGCCTGCTGCGCCACCTGGCTCAGGGACGTGGCCAGGGACTGGGCCGGCAGTTGCAGCTTGAACGACTCGGCCTGGGCACTCAGGCTGAAGGCCAGGCAGGCGGCAATGGCGGTGGGTCGAAGAAACAGGTGCTGAACGTGGCAAGGCGCGCGAAACATGAAATCCCCCGGAGTAGCCAAATGGCCAGAAAGGTGTGCGTATCAAACGCAGACCCGAGGAAGACGCGGCAGGAAAAATAATCCTCACATGCGAATGCAAAATATTCTCAAATAAGAATTCCGCGGGGCTATTTGCGCGGTTCGATCCTGATATTGCCGTCGGCCAGGGCCACGGTTTTCACCGGCAATAGCGCCGGCAGGGCGTTGAGCAGGGCGTCCGGATCATTCACGTCCAGATTGCCCGAGACCTTCAGTTGCGCCACCGCGCTGTCCACCAGCAACGGCGCCTGGGGCCGGTACAGGCTCAACTCGTCCATCAGGCTGGCCAGCTCGCGATTACGAAACGACACGTGGCCGCCGCGCCAATCGGCGACCTCGCCGGCAGTGAGGGTTTGCTGCTGCAGCGTGCCCTTGGCATAACTGAACGTAGCGCGCTGATCGGCGCCGAGCAGGGTGGCCGGCAGCCTGGCATCCGGATCGAACGCCACTTGCCCGTGGGCCACGCTGACCACCAACTGCTGCTTGCTGCGCCGCACATCGAAGCCGGTGCCGACCACCCGCACATTGGCTTCACCGGCCTGCACGAACAGCGGTCGTTCCTTGTCGGGCGCCACCTCGATATACAACTGGCCCTGATCCAGATGCACGATGCGCTGGTGACTGTTGAAGTCCACCCGCAGGCGCGTATTGGCGTTGACGTACAAGGTGCTGCCGTCAGGCAAATGCATGGTGCGCATTCCTTTGGCATGGGCCGCGACCTGGGCGTGGAACAGCTCGCGTGGGGCGCCGATGTTGCTCGTCAGCACGGCACACACCAATGCGGCAGCCACCGCCAGGGCCGGGCGCCAGGCGGGTGTCTTGCGCGCGGGCAGCGGTGTCGGTTTGTTCAGTTGCTGCAACTGCGCCAGGTCGGCCCACAGCTGTTCGAATTCGGCGTAGGCGCGGGCATGGGCCGGCTCGGACTGCCAGGCGGCAAACGCTTTGCGGTCGGCGCGACCGGCGTCATTGCGGTTGCGCGCAAACCAGCTGGCGGCCTGGGCATCGATGGAGTCGCTGGCCTCGATGTCACAGGTGTCGATGTCGCTCAGGCGGGTCATTCTGGCTGCTCCTTGCCCTGTTCTTGTTGAAGTCGCTGCTTGCAATGCAGCAAGGCAAAAGCGATGTGCTTTTCCACCATGCTGACCGAAACGCCCATGCGCTCGGCGATCTGCGCCTGGCTCAGGCCTTCGAAGCGGTGCAGCATAAGGGCTTCTCGTCTTCTCGGCGAGAGTTCAGAGAGGACTTCTTTCAACTGTTCCAGGCGTTGCAGGCGTTGCGCGGCGGCCATGGGATCGTCTCGCGAGTCGCTGACAGGTTCGGCATCCAGTTCGGCCTGCTGCTGGTGGACGGTGTGCCGCACCTTTTGTTTGCGCCAGTGATCGCGCAGCAGATTGCGCGCCATCTGGAACAGAAACGCCCGTGGCTGCTCGACCTGAGCCCGGTCGCGGTAGTCCAGCCATTGGGTGAAGACATCCTGGGTCATGTCTGCCGCGTCGCTGGCGTTGTCCGTGCGTTTACGCAGGAAATGCAGGATATCTGCATAAAACCCGCGAAAGGCATCGGCCGACAGCGGGTCGGGCTTGGGACGAGACATGGATATCCTTCTTGACGAAGCACGACGTGGAAAAGTCGTGAATGATATCGAGAATTATTGTTATTTGTCTCTATTGAAAATCCAAGGTTGGATGCGGACTAAATGTGGGAGCGGGCTTGCTCGCGAATGCGGTGAGTCAGTCGACCTATTAATTGACTGACCCACCGCCTTCGCGAGCAAGCCCGCTCCCACATTTGGATTGCGTTTCAGCGCAACAGGGTCAGTAGCTCTTGCAACTGAACACGGCCTGCCTCAGCCAGCGGGAACACCGGCAGCCGTGGATCCCCCGACTCCAGGCCCGTCAGCCGCAAACCGGCCTTGATCGTCGCCGGCAAGCCACCTTTGAGGATGAAATCCAGCAACGGCAACTGGCGATAAAACAGCTCCCGCGCTTTCTCCAGGTCATTGGCCAAAACGGCTTCATACAAATCCAGGTTGAGCTGAGGAATCAGATTCGGCGCCGCCGTGCACCAACCTTTCGCGCCCGCCGCAAACGCCTCCAGTGCCAGCGGGTTGCAGCCGTTGTAGAACGGCACCTGGCCCTCGCTGCGCCGGTGCAATTGGTGCATGCGCTGAATATCCCCGGTGCTTTCCTTGACCATGGTCACGTTGTCGACGCTGTTGACGATGCGCAGGATCAAGTCCACCGACATGTCGGTGCCACTGGTGGCCGGGTTGTTGTAGAGCATGATCGGCACGCCGATGCTGTCGCCAATGGCCGCATAGTGGGCGAGGATTTCCGCCTCGCTGAGTTTCCAGTACGAGGCCGGCAATACCATTACCACGTCCGCGCCGTGGGCCTCGGCAAACTGCGCACGACGCACGGCCTTGGCGGTGGTCAGGTCGGAGACGCTGACGATGGTCGGCACACGCTTGCCCACCTTCTGGATGCTGTAGGCGGCGACTTCATCCCACTCTGCATCACTGAGATAGGCGCCTTCGCCGGTGCTGCCCAACGGTGCGACAGCGTGCACGCCGCTGTCGATCAGGCGGTCGATCGAAAGGCCCAGGGCTTCGAGGTCAAGGCGCTGGCCGTCCGTGCTGAACGGGGTGATGGTGTAGCCGATAATGCCGTGAATAGAAGGGCTGGACATGCAAAAGTCTCCGGTCGAAAAAGGGTTTCAGTTCAGGCAATCGGCGTGTTGGCGCAGGTTCTGCCGAGCGTAGTAGTTGAACGCTGCGCCGTGGCGCTTGGGCTTGGAAATCCAGTCATGGGCTTCGCGGCCCAGTTCCGGCAGGATCGGCTTGATCGTGCCGGCGGCCATCGCCAGCAGCTGCAACTTGGCCGCGCGTTCGATCAACTGTGCGATCACACAGGCTTCCTCGATGCTCGCCCCAGTGGACAATTGGCCGTGGTGGGAAAGCAGAATCGCGCGTTTATCCCCCAGGGCAGCGGTGATGATTTCACCTTCTTCGTTGCCCACCGGCACCCCGGGCCAGGCTTCGAGGAATGCGCAATCTTCGTACAACGGGCAGAGGTCCATGTGGGACACCTGCAACGGCACTTCCAGCATCGACAACGCAGCGATGTGGGTCGGGTGAGTGTGGATGATGCAGTTCACGTCCGGGCGACCGCGGTACACCCAGCTGTGAAAACGGTTGGCCGGGTTGGGCATGCCATGGCCTTCCAGCACCTCCAGGTCTTCGTTGACCAGCAACAGGTTGCTGGCGGTGATCTCATCAAAACCCAGGCCCAGTTGTTGGGTGTAGTAGGTGCCAGGCGTCGGGCCGCGTGCGGTGATCTGCCCGGCGAGGCCGGAGTCGTGGCCGTTTTCGAACAGGATCCGGCAGGTCAACGCCAGCTTTTGCCGGTCGGTCCACGTATTATCCGCCAGGGTGTTTTGCATCTGGGTCAGCGCCTGCTTGACCAGCTGGTCTTTCGGGAGTGCTAATGTCTTGGCCATATCAGTGTCCTTGTTCGTCGCAAATGACACTAAAGAGACTATATGACACAAAGTGTCATTAGCAAGCATTCATCATCGCCTCTTTAATGGATTAACCGCTGCGCATGTCTATCCGTTTGAAAATATTGAGAAAAAAACTTGGTGTGACGTTGGAGTCGCTCGCGGAAAAATCCGGGATGACCAAGAGTTACCTGTCGAAAGTCGAACGCGGGTTGAATACGCCGTCGATTGCGGCGGCGCTGAAACTGGCCAAGGCGTTGAATGTGAAGGTCGAAGAATTGTTCAGCGAGGACAATGTCAGCCTCGACAGCTACAGCCTGGTGCGCAGCCACGAACGGCAGGCGTTGTCGGGCACCGATGCATCACCGGGTTACGCGGTGCTGGCGCATCAGGTCAGTGAGCGTAGTTTGTTGCCGTTCATCATTTACCCGCCGGCGGAGTTCACCGACAAGACCTTCAAGGAACATTTGGGGGAGGAGTTTTTGTTTGTGCATGAAGGTCAGGTTGAGGTGGATTTCATGAGTGAGCGGGTGGTGTTGAATCGGGGGGATGCTTTGCATTTCAATGCGCAGAAGCCGCATCGGATTCGGTCGGTGGGGGAGGTTCAGGCGCAGCTTTTGGTGGTGGTGCATAGTGCTGAAGGGTGATGGTGGGGGTGGGGGCATATCCGTTATTTGTGTGATGGCCGCTGACGGTTCCGCTCTTACAGCGGCTCACTTTTGAAGAGCGCAAAAGTAAGCAAAACGCTCTTGCCCCACCACTCG